>NZ_SLUN01000015.1 GCF_004340685.1 Hydrogenispora ethanolica
TGCGATGGAAGAAGGACTGCGGTTCGCCATTCGTGAAGGCGGACGGACCGTGGGCGCCGGCGTCGTTACCAAGATTATTGAGTAATCGAAGTGTTTGATCTATAGCTTGCTCGGCAAGATAGAGGAGGGAAAGATTATGGCCACTCAGAAAATCCGGATCCGCCTCAAGGCATTCGACCATAAATTATTGGATCAATCTGCGGAAAAAATTGTGGAGACGGCGAAACGGACCGGAGCATATGTTTCCGGGCCGATTCCACTTCCGACTGAAAAGAATATTTACACGGTTTTGCGCTCTGTTCATATCGATAAAGATTCGCGTGAACAATTTGAAATGAGAACTCATAAACGGCTGATCGATATCTTAGACCCTAGTTCCAAAACGGTTGATGCTCTGATGCGGCTTGATCTTCCGGCTGGGGTTGACATTGAGATTAAATTATAATGAGCAACGCAAATGGTTTGCCAGTTAGGAGGTGCAAGATATGACCAAAGGAATTTTAGGAAAGAAAATCGGTATGACTCAAATCTTTACTCCCGAAGGTCGCGCCATTCCGGTAACTGTTATTGAGGCTGGTCCTTGTTTTGTTGTTCAAAAAAAGACCTCAGCCAATGACGGTTATGATGCAATTCAGCTGGGATTTGGCGATAAAAAAGAGCGTTTAACGAATAAGCCGATGCTGGGTCATTTTGCAAAAGCGAATGTAAAGCCCGCAAAAATATTGCGCGAATTTAAGGTGGACGCTTCAGAAAATTATGATTTAGGTCAAGAGATCAAAGCTGACATTTTTAGCGAGGGTGAATATGTCGATGTGACCGGCACATCCAAAGGAAAGGGTTTTGCCGGTGTCATCAAACGGTGGAATTTCAATCGCGCGCCGATGGCTCACGGTTCGATGTATCACCGCCGTCCCGGTTCGCTATGTGCTACGGACCCTGCTCGAGTATTTAAAGGCCGGAAGTTGCCGGGCCGTTTGGGTGGAGTCAAAACTACGACTCAGGGATTACAGATTGCGAAGGTTGATTCAAACCGCAATTTATTATTGATTAAAGGTGCTATCCCCGGTGCAAATGGTTCATTCGTAGTTGTTCGTAAGACTGTCAAGCGTGCTAAACAATAAACTGCGGGATAGTTACTTTGGAAGGAGGAAATGAAATGCCGACCGTACCTATCTATAATATACAAGGCGCGCAAGTAGGCGAAATTGCCTTGAATGATATTGTTTTCGGTTCAAAGGTTAATAAAGCCTTACTGCATGAAGCGGTTGTGATGCAATTGGCTTCTAGACGATTAGGTACTTCTGCAGCGAAGAATCGGTCTGCCGTTCGAGGCGGCGGCCGAAAACCATGGCGGCAAAAAGGGACTGGTCAGGCTAGAGCCGGCAGCAGGCGTTCTCCGTTGTGGACTGGTGGAGGAATTATTTTTGGGCCTACTCCGAGAGATTATGGTTATAGTCTTCCCAAAAAAGCCCGTCGCCAAGCCTTAAGATCGGCGCTGTCCGCGAAAGTGGAAGCCGGCGAACTTATTGTGGTTGATGAGTTGAACATTACCGAGCCGAAAACCAAAACGATGGTGGGAGTCCTGGGAAGCTTGAAGGCCAATAAGGCATTGGTGGTAACCTCAGAGTACCAGGAAGCGCTCGAAAAATCCGCTCGGAATATACCGGGGGTGGAAGCTTTGGTTTCCACGGGACTGAATGTCTATGATATTCTGGCCCATGACCATCTGGTCATTACGAAAGAAGCCATCGGTAAGGTAGAGGAGGCGTTGGCCTAATGGATGCACATACTTTAATTAAACGCCCGGTCATTACCGAAAAGACGACCAAATTGATGGAAGACAATAAATATTGCTTTATCGTTGATCCGCGGGCGAATAAAACCCAGATCAAACAAGCAATTGAAGAAATTTTTAAAGTTAAGGTCAAGGCAGTCAATACTTTCAATTCGCTTGGGAAAGTGAAACGGATGGGTAAGTATGAAGGCCGCCGGCCCAGTTGGAAGCGAGCGATTGTGACGCTTGAAGGCGGCAGTCGAATTGAGTTCTTCGAAGGTGTATGATTTTTCCTTTTCTATTTTTAATTCTGATAAAGTTTTAGGGAGGTCTGCAAGATGCCGGTTAGAAAATACCAGCCAACCTCACCTGGTCGAAGATTTATGACGGTCTCCGACTTTGCGGAGATTACCAAAACCCAGCCGGAAAAGTCCTTGTTGGAACCGCTGCATAAATCCGGCGGGCGGAATTCTTCGGGTCGCTTAACGGTTCGGCACCGAGGTGGCGGGCATAAGCGGATGTATCGTAAAATCGATTTTAAACGGGCTAAATTTGGGATTCCCGCGAAAGTTGCGGCGATTGAATATGATCCGAATCGTTCAGCGCGGATTGCGCTGCTTCACTATGTTGACGGTGAGAAAGCCTATATCCTGGCACCTCTCGGACTCAATGTCGGCGATACGGTACTTTCGGGTCCCACGGCGGACATCAAACCTGGTAACGCTTTACCGTTGGCGAATATTCCGGTTGGTACTATCATTCATAATATCGAGCTAAAAAAGGGCGGTGGAGCCCAACTCGTGCGCAGCGCGGGCGTTGGAGCTCAACTCATGGCTAAGGAAGGCGAATTTGCGAATGTGCGTCTTCCATCGAGCGAAATGCGCTTGGTTCGGATTGATTGCATGGCAACCATCGGCCAGGTGGGCAATATTGAACATGAGAATATCTCCATAGGAAAAGCAGGGCGTTCACGTTGGTTGGGAATCAGACCTGCTAACCGTGGCGTAGTCATGAATCCGATTGACCATCCTCATGGTGGAGGAGAAGGACGCTCCCCGATTGGAAGAGCTCCGGTTACTCCTTGGGGTAAACCTGCTTTGGGGCATCGAACCCGTAAGCATAAAGCCTCTGACCGTCTGATTGTTAAGCGTCGGTCTTAAGGGAAGGGGGAGAAATAAGTGGCACGTTCGTTAAAAAAGGGACCTTTTGTACAAGAAAGCTTGTTGAAAAAGATCGAAGACATGAATGCCAAAGGGGAAAAGAAGGTCGTTAAGACTTGGGCGAGGAGCTCTACGATTTTTCCGGAAATGGTGGGTCATACCTTAGCCATTCACGATGGCCGCAAACATGTTCCGATTTATATTACCGAAGATATGGTCGGCCACAAATTAGGCGAATTCGCACCAACCCGTACTTTCAGAGGGCATGGCTCTCACACTGAAAAGACTACGGGTGCAAAATAAGGCAAGTATAACCTCGAATAAGGAGGGATTAGTATGGATGCAAAAGCTGTTGCTCGCTTTGTGCGAATAGCTCCGCGTAAAGCCCGTCAAGTCGTGGATCTGATTCGCGGCAAACAAGTATCCGATGCTCAGACTATTTTAAAGTTTACACCACGGTTTTCTGCTGAGATAATCGGCAAGGTATTGAATTCCGCGATTGCCAATGCCGAGAATAATTTCAAATTAAACCGGGATCGTTTGGTTATTTCCGAAGCTTATGTCGATCAAGGTCCGACGCTTAAACGGTTTATGCCGAGGGCTCAGGGCCGGGCTTCCATGATTCATAAGCGAACCAGCCATATCACAATTGTAGTTGCGGAGAAGGAGGGCTAAATTAATGGGTCAGAAAGTCCATCCAATAGGTTTACGAATCGGAGTCATTAAAGACTGGGAAGGCCGTTGGTTTGCCCGAAAAAAAGATTACGCCGATTTGATTCTCGAGGATATCAAAATTCGCAAGTATGTCAAAAAGCGTCTTTATGCTTCTGGCATCGGCAAAATCGAAATTGAGCGGGCTGCGAATCGGGTCAAAGTTACCATCCATACTGCGAGACCGGGTATGGTCATTGGTCGGCAGGGAACCGAAGTCGAAGTGATCCGTAAAGAGATTGAGAAGTTTACCGAAAAGCAAGTCCAACTGAACATCGCGGAGATCAAGGTGCCTGAGTTAAATGCGCAACTGGTTGCCGAGAATATCGCGTTTCAGTTGGAAAGAAGAACTTCTTTCCGTCGTGCGATGAAGCAGTCCATCGGCCGGGCCATGAAACTGGGCGCTCAAGGCGTCAAAGTTTCATGTAGCGGACGTTTAATGGGTGCGGAAATTGCTCGTACTGAGGGCTATAGCGAGGGAAAAGTTCCTCTTCATACCTTAAGAGCGGATATTGATTATGGTTTTGCCGAAGCCAATACGACTTACGGGAAGATTGGCGTAAAAGTTTGGATTTATAAAGGTGAAATTCTCCCGGCCAAACGGCGCTCAACTCCCAAAGCCGAAGGGGGAGTAGGTTGATATGTTAGTACCGAAACGTGTGAAACATCGTAAGCTTCATCGAGGCCGGATGAAAGGCAAAGCCATGAAAGGTTCCCAGCTGATTTTGGGGGATTATGGCTTGCAAGCCCTGGAGCCTGGATGGATTACCAATGTTCAAATCGAAGCCGCCCGTATTGCTTTGACCCGTCATATCAAAAGGGGTGGTAAAGTTTGGATTAAGATTTTCCCTGATAAATCGGTAACCGCGAAACCAGCGGAAACTCGTATGGGTAGCGGAAAAGGTTCTCCAGAACACTGGGTTGCTGTTGTTAAACCGGGTCGTATCCTGTTTGAGATCACTGGAGTAGAAGAAGAATTGGCTCGCGAAGCAACTCGCTTGGCTGCTCATAAACTTCCGATCAAATGCAAGTTCATAAAACGAGAGGAAGCGGGTGGAGAAGTCCATGAAAGCTAAAGAAATTCGAGATATGACCAATGATGAATTGCAGTTAAAATTGACGAGTTTGAAGGAAGAACTTTTCAATCTGCGATTTCAACTAGCTACCGGCCAATTAGATAACTCAATGCGCGTAAAAGACGTTCGTCTTAGCATTGCCAGAGTTAAAACAATTTTACGTGAACGTGAACTCAAACTTCAAAGGGCCTAACTGGTTGGTGAAAGAGGAGGAATTACAAAATGGTTGATCGTGCACTGCGAAAAACCCGAATTGGTCAGGTAGTCAGCGACAAAATGGATAAAACCGTGGTAGTTGCTGTGGAACGTTTGGTTAGACACCCTTTGTATGGCCGGATTATCAAGCTCACCACCAAGCTTAAGGCTCATGACGAAAATAATGAATGCCGGGTGGGAGATAAAGTCAAGGTCATGGAGACCCGCCCGCTCAGTAAAGATAAGAGATGGCGTGTAGTCAATATCTTAGAAAAAGCAAAATAATTTCTGAAATGCCTTACGAAAGGAGGAGTCGACCGTGATTCAAGCACAAACCTATTTGAATGTTGCCGATAATTCCGGAGCTAAACAAGTTATGTGCATTCGAGTCCTTGGCGGTTCAAAAAAGAGATACGCTCGAATCGGGGACCTGATCATAGCGGTCGTTAAGGATGCACTTCCCCCTTCTGCTGCCCGGAAAGGAGCAGGTGGCGCTAGCGTCAAAAAGGGAGATGTGGTTAAGGCAGTCGTAGTCCGTACAACCAAAGAGATCAAAAGACCCGATGGTTCATACATTCGGTTTGATGATAATGCCGCAGTAATCCTCAACGACCAATTAAATCCTAGAGGTACTCGTATCTTTGGACCAGTCGCCCGGGAACTTCGTGATAAGAATTATATGAAAATCGTCTCACTTGCCCCGGAAGTCTTATAGGCCAAAGAGAGGAGGATTTAGCAATGGCTGTTCTTCATTATAAAAAAGGTGACGAAGTGGTCGTTTTATCCGGCAAGGATAAAGGACGCCACGGGAAGATTCAGAAAGTGTTGCCGAAAGACAACGCAGTCGTTATTGAAGGAATTAATTTAGCCAAAAAACATGCCAAACCCACCAAAGCCAATCCGCAGGGTGGAGTGATCGATAAATCATTGCCGATGGATATCTCCAAGGTGATGGTCATATGTTCGGGTTGCAATAAACCGACCAGAATCCGTCGCGACCGCGCGGTTGACGGAGCATTGGTTCGAATCTGCCGGCACTGTGGAAGAACTTTGGATTGATAACGGAGGGAGGTGCGATTAATGTCGCGGCTGAAAGAAAAGTATTCGAATGAAGTAGTTTCCGGCCTGAAAAGCCGATTTGGATATTCCAATGTAATGGAAATCCCTCAAATTATGAAAGTCGTCATCAACATGGGGGTTGGCGATGCGACCTCCGATGCGAAAGCAATCGACGCGGCACTGACCGATTTAACAACGATTGCAGGTCAGAAGCCGGTGGTCACCAAGGCGAAAAAGTCGATTGCTGCCTTTAAAGTACGGGCTGGAATGCCGATCGGCTGCAAGGTAACGCTACGCGGTGAACGGATGTACCATTTCCTTGACAAACTTTTTAATGTCGCATTACCCAGAATTCGTGATTTTAGAGGAATATCCCCTAAATCTTTTGATGGTCGGGGTAATTATACTTTAGGCGTCAAAGATCAGTTGATTTTTCCAGAAATCAATATCGACAAAGTCGATAAAGCTCGGGGTATGGATATCGTTATCGTAACTTCGGCAAAGAACGACGAAGAAGCCTTAGAATTATTAAAGTTAATGGGGATGCCATTTAGAGCATAATCCAGAAAGGGTGTGAAGCATGGCTAAAACATCGATGATTATTCGATCAAAACGAGTTCCCAAATTTGCGGTTCGTCAACATAATCGTTGTAAAATTTGTGGTCGACCTCACGGCTATATGCGTAAATTTGGCATGTGCCGTATTTGCTTCCGTAAACTGGCGCACCGTGGCGAGCTCCCTGGCATTACCAAGGCCAGCTGGTAAGTATAGCTCCGTGTAAATGAAGGAGGTCTGATTTCTATGGTTATGACAGATCCAATTGCGGATATGCTCACAAGAATTCGCAATGCGACGATTGTGAAGGATAAAGTAGTGGAGATCCCTTTCTCCAAAATCAAGCATGAACTTGCCAAGATCTTAAAGGCTGAAGGATATATCTTAGACCAAGATTTCGTCGAAGACGGAAAGCAAGGCCGGATCCGGATTTACCTGAAATACAATGGTAAAGAGAACGTAATCACGGGTCTCAAGCGGATCAGTAAACCCGGTTTAAGAGTGTATGCGCCGAAGGAAGATATCCCCAAGGTATTGGGTGGCTTGGGCATCGCTATTTTATCCACATCCAAAGGGATTATTACCGACCGAAAAGCCCGCGTGGAAGGGATCGGCGGCGAAGTTATCTGTTATGTTTGGTAATTTGATGTTTAGATCGGGGGTGTAAGAGTTGTCAAGAATTGGACGAAAACCTATCGCAATACCCCAGGGAGTGCAAGTTGCGCTCGAAGGCAATGTCGTAACCGTCAAAGGTTCCAAGGGCGAGCTTTCCCAAGTTGTACATCCTGACATGAAAGTCGTTATCGAAGAAAATACAATCATCGTCGAGCGTCCCTCGGATGAGAAAAAACATCGTTCGTTGCATGGATTGACTCGTACTTTAGTCGCCAATATGGTTGAAGGTGTAACCAAGGGCTTCACCAAGTCGTTGGAAATTACCGGAGTTGGCTATCGTGCCGCTAAACAAGGAAAAAATTTGTTATTGACCATTGGGTATTCGCATCCGGTTGAAATTGAACCGCTGACTGGTATTGAATTCGAAGTTCCCGCACCCACCAAAATTACCGTCAAAGGTATCGATAAGCAAGCCGTAGGTCAAATGGCTGCCGAAATCCGTGCGGTTCGAGAACCTGAGCCATATAAAGGTAAAGGGATTCGTTATGAGAAAGAAGTTATCCGTCGGAAAGCCGGTAAGGCTGGTAAAGCCGGCAAGAAGTAATGCCGGTAAAGAAGGAGTGAGCTATTATGTATCAAAGACCCGATCGTCGTGAGGCTCGCTTACGCAGGCATGTTCGGTTGAGAGCGAAGGTTTCCGGCACCTCCGAACGTCCGCGATTAAGTGTATTCCGTAGCTTGCATCATATATATGCTCAAATTATTGATGATACGAAAGGTCTAACGTTAGTTGCGGCTTCGACGGTAGATCCGGAGTTGCGCAAGCAATGTAACGGCAATGGCGGCAACATCGAAGCTGCAAAAGCAGTTGGTGCGGCGATTGCGCAAAAGGCCCTCGAAAAAGGAATTCAAAAAGTTGTATTTGACCGGGGCGGTCAGATTTATCATGGTAGAGTCAAGGCTTTGGCTAGTTCAGCAAGAGAAGGCGGCCTGGAATTTTAGGCAGGGGGGATTGAATTGAAACGCATCGACCCAAGTGAATTCGAGTTGACTGAAAAAGTTGTTCACATTAACCGCGTTGCCAAGGTGGTTAAAGGCGGACGTCGATTCAGTTTTAGTGCTTTGGTGATTGTTGGAGACGGGAAAGGTCATGTTGGAATGGGCCTGGGGAAAGCTGCCGAGGTTCCCGAAGCCATTCGCAAAGGTGTAGAAGATGCCAAAAAGAATTTGATCGAGGTTCCGATGAATGGAACGACCATTCCTCACCAGATTGAAGGAAATTTTGGTGCCGGGAAAGTCTTGTTGAAACCGGCAGCTCCTGGAACCGGTGTTATTGCCGGGGGCCCTGTCCGTGCAGTGCTGGAGAGTGCCGGCATTCGCGATATTTTGACCAAATCGTTGGGTTCTTCCAATGCCTTGAATATGGTAAACGCCACCATGACCGGCTTGAAAGAATTGAAGCGGCCGGAGCAAGTCGCGGAAATCCGTGGTAAAGCTTTAAATGAGATCCTCGGTTAGGAGGGGAATTTACCAATGTCAAATGACCAAAACAGCAAAATGATTCAGGTGACTTGGAAACAAAGCGCCATTGGCCGTGCGAAAGTTCAAAAGGCTACGATTAAGGCTTTGGGCTTTACAAAGTTAAACCAAACTGTCACGAAGGAAGATAACCCGGCTATCCGGGGAATGATTAAAAAAGTTCACCATTTAGTAGAAGTTAAAGAGGCCTAGGGGGTGTCTTCTCATGAAATTATTTGAACTTCAGCCGGCGGAAGGTGCGAAAAAAGCTCCCAAAAGAGTCGGCCGAGGCATAGGCTCCGGTATGGGTAAGACCTCTACCAAAGGACATAAGGGTGCCAAAGCCCGTTCTGGTGGAGGAAAAGGACCAGCCTTCGAGGGTGGCCAGACTCCTTTACAACGGAGATTACCGAAACGAGGCTTCACCAATCATTTTCGGCATGAGTGGATTGAAGTTTCATTGGAGAAATTGAACCGATTTGAAAATGGAACCGAAGTAACTCCTGAACTGCTTTTGGAAACAGGCGTTATCAAACAACTCGGGGATGGCATTAAGGTTCTTGGCAACGGCGAGCTTACAAAAAGTCTTACCGTGAAAAGCAATAGTTTTAGTAAATCAGCAATTGAAAAAATCGAAAAAGCCGGTGGCAAAACAGAGGTGATTTAGTTGCTGGAAGCTATTCGAACCGCCTTTAAACTCCCGGACTTACGGAAAAAGATTATATGGACCCTGGTATTGCTCGGCATTTTCCGGATCGGCACCTTGATTCCGGTGCCGGGCCCTTGGAATGCTAAGGCTTTGGAACAGCTTTTCGGGGGGAATAATAATCTTTTCGGCTTGTTGGACCTCTTGGCAGGCGGCGCATTACGGAAAATGTCCGTATTCGCAATGAGTGTTAACCCTTACATTACGTCTTCAATCATTGTTCAGCTCTTGACGATGGTAATACCACAACTAGAGGCTCTTTCCAAAGAAGGAGTCGAAGGACGTAAGGTTATCAATCAGTATGTTCGGTATGGCACGGTTTTGCTTGCAATTATTCAAGGTTCGGCGATGGCTTTCGGTCTTCGTTCAGCAATGAACAGCCCGACAATATGGGATTTTGTATTAATCATCTCTACTCTGACCGCTGGTTCGGTCTTTCTAATGTGGCTGGGGGAAGTTATCTCCGAGCGGGGTATCGGTAACGGAATTTCGTTGTTGATCTTCGGCGGTATTGTGGCGCGGATTATTCCGAGTTCGATCAGTACGCTTACCACGGTAGGCAGCAAGGGAGTAGGCACTTCGGCCTTCAGTATCGTTGCTTTCCTGGTGTTGGCGGTTTTAATCGTGGCGGGAGTCGTCTTTGTTACCCAAGGTGAGCGAAAAATTCCGGTTCAGTATGCAAAACGGGTTGTCGGCCGCAAAATGTATGGCGGAGGTTCCACCTATCTTCCAATGCGGGTGAATCAGGCCGGTGTTATTCCGATCATCTTTGCTTCTTCCATCCTGGCCTTTCCGCCGACCATCGCGCAATTTTTGGCGCCGACGAATTGGCTATACAAATTTTTGAATCTGTTTTCGCCCGGACGCGGAATCTATCTCTTCTTATATGCCTTATTTATCTTTGTTTTCACTTATTTTTATACGGCTGTTACCTTCAATCCTTTGGAAGTATCCAATAATATGAAGAAATATGGCGGATTTATTCCGGGAATACGCCCCGGCAAGCCGACAGCTGAATATTTAGACCGTGTTTTGACAAGAATTACTTTGGCTGGAGCTCTTTTCCTCACGGTAGTGGCGATATTGCCGTATTTGATGAATTTCATCCCTGGTTTTCGTGGCCTTTCGGTTCAATTCGGCGGAACCGCTTTGCTGATTGCCGTCGGCGTGGCCATCGACACGATGAAACAGATTGAAGCGCAACTGATTATGCGGCAGTATGAAGGATTCTTAAAATAAGGAGACTGGTGCCATGAATCTGATCTTACTTGGACCTCCTGGAGCTGGGAAAGGGACTCAGGCGGAATTGCTCGTCAAACGCTTTGCTGTCCCTCATATTTCCACCGGCGATATTTTCCGGGCGGCAGTCAAGGAGGGCACTCCATTAGGGGTTGAAGCCAAGCGGTATATGGACAGTGGCCAACTGGTTCCGGATGAAGTCGTAGTGGGTATTGTGAAGGAACGGTTGCTGAAGAGCGATTGTGAAAAGGGTTTCCTTTTGGATGGCTTTCCGAGGACCGTTCCCCAAGCCAATGCTTTGGACGGGTTTTTGACAGAAAACGGCCGGCAAATTACGGCAGTCATCAATATCGATGTGGATTTTGAAGTTCTATTGAAACGATTGACGGGCCGGCGTGTCTGCCGCAATTGCGCTGCGGTTTATCATATTGAGACGAAACGCTCCAAGGTAGAGACGGTCTGCGACAAGTGCGGCGGTGAAGTGTATCAACGCGCCGACGACACTCCGGAAACTGTCAGTAAGCGATTGCAAGTATATCAGGAGCAGACCGAACCGCTTATTCGGTATTATGAGGCAAAGAATTTATTGCTCACCTTCGATGGGCAAAAATCCATACCGGATGTTTTTGAGGAGATCTGCCGGGCATTGGAGGGCAAAAAATAATGATCATTCTCAAATCTCCCCGTGAGATCGCCGTCATGAGAACTGCTGGTAGTATCGTAGCAGCAGTTCTCACCGAATTAAGAAATATGGCGGCACCGGGAGTGAGATTGATTGAGTTGGACCGGAAAGCTGAGTCTTTAACCCGCGCTTATCACGCCAAACCGGCGTTTAAAGGGTACAATGGTTTTCCCGCTTCGATCTGCGCCTCGGTCAACGAGGAGGTTGTTCACGGGATTCCCGGCAACCGGGCCTTAAAAGAAGGGGATATCATTGGAATCGATTTTGGAGTCATTTATCAGGATTTTTGCGCCGATTCAGCGATTACGGTTCCGATAGGTTCAATTTCCCAAGAGCACGAAAAATTGCTTCGGGTAACCCAAGAGGCATTGTTCTTAGGAATTCAGCAAGCTAAAGCAGGAAATCGTCTGTTTGATATATCGAGAGCCATTCAAAATCACGTCGAAGCCAATGATTTTTCGGTGGTTCGCGATTTTGTCGGCCACGGGATTGGGCGGAAAATGCATGAAGAACCCCAAATTCCAAATTTCGTAGGCAATGATTATAACCCGAAACTAAAAGCAGGCATGACCCTGGCGATCGAACCCATGGTGAATGTGGGAACCTATGAAGTGGATGTCGACACCTTCAATAACTGGACGGTTCGAACGCAGGATGGGAAATACTCCGCTCATTTTGAACATACCGTGGCCGTGACAGAGGAGGAACCGGAAATATTAACAATTCTGAGACCGGAGTTGTTACCGGAGGTCCGATAGATGATAACCACGGTGGATGGATTGCGGCCGGGACAATTCGTCAAGTCGAAAGCCGGCAGGGATCGGAATCAATACTATCTTATTATGAGCCTGGTCGGGGATAAATACCTATTACTGGTCGATGGTCACCATCATCCGAAAAGCAAGCCCAAGAAGAAAAATGTGAAGCACCTTCAGATCACTATGATGGTTGATAAGAATATTGAAGAATTGATTCTAAGAGGTGAAGCGGTGACGGATTCAGAGATTAGCAAAGCACTACGACGAATGAAAAATGAACTTGAGGAGGGAGAGCGGTTTCATGGGTAAGCAAGATGTCATCGAAGTCGAAGGAACCGTCGTTGAGCCTTTGCCAAATGCGATGTTCCGGGTGGAGTTGGAAAACGGCCACCGAGTTTTGGCTCATATCTCCGGGAAGATGCGGATGAACTTCATTAAAATATTGCCCGGCGATCGAGTTACGGTTGAGCTTTCGGCATATGACTTAACCAGAGGCCGAATTATTTACAGATATAAATAATTTTTTATACCTCCCTCTGCTCAGTTTTGATATAATTATTCTAGTTTTTTAAGGAGGATTCGAATATGAAAGTCAGACCATCCGTGAAACCGGTTTGTGAACACTGCAAAATTATTAAACGAAAAGGCCGTGTAACCATAATTTGTGACAATCCCAAGCATAAGCAGAAACAGGGTTAATTGAGGAGGGAACGAAATGGCACGTATTGCAGGAGTCGATTTACCAAGAGATAAGCGGGTAGAAGTTGCCTTGACGTATATCTATGGTTTAGGCCGTACCACCGCGAATGAACTTTTAGAGAAGACCGGCGTGAATCCCGATACCCGGGTTCGCGATCTGACCGAAGAGGAGATTAACAAGCTTCGTGAAGTCCTCGACCGCGATTATAAGGTCGAAGGCGATCTCCGCCGGGAAGAATCATTAAATATCAAGCGCCTGATCGATATCGGCAGTTATCGTGGATTGCGCCACCGCCGGGGACTCCCGGTCCGTGGTCAAAGAACCAAGACCAACGCCCGTACCCGCAAAGGTCCTAAAAAGACTGTCGGCGCCAAACGGAAAAAATAAGAGGAGGTAATAGCGATGGCGAAGGTCGCTGCCAAAAAAGGTATCCGTACCCGTAAAAAAGAGCGTAAACATATCGATAATGGGGTGGCCCATATCCACTCCACTTTTAATAATACAATTGTCACGATCTCCGATACCACGGGCAATGTTTTAGCCTGGTCGAGTGCAGGAAACATGGGTTTTAAAGGCTCCCGGAAAAGCACTCCGTTTGCCGCCGGCATGGCCGCCGAACAGGCAGCCAAGGTGGCAATGGATCACGGCATGAAAAATGTCGAGGTATATGTCAAAGGACCGGGCGCCGGTCGTGAAGCTGCTATCCGTTCGCTGCAGGCTGCTGGCTTGTTTGTCAATTTAATCAAGGATGTCACTCCGATTCCTCATAACGGATGCCGTCCTCCCAAACGTCGTCGAGTATAAGTTGGAGGTGTGTAGAACTTTATGGCACGGTATACAGAAGCTGCTTGTAGATTATGCCGCCGCGAAGGCGAAAAGCTCTATTTGAAAGGTGACCGTTGTTACTCGCCGAAATGTAGCGTAGGCCGTCGTTCCTATGCTCCGGGTCAACACGGCCAAGATCGTAAAAAAGTTTCCGAATACGGCGTACAGTTGCGCGAAAAGCAAAAACTGCGCCGGATCTATGGAATTTTGGAACGGCAGTTCGCCGGGTATTTCACCCTGGCGGAACGCAAAAAAGGCATTACCGGTGAGAATTTGCTGCAAGTGCTGGAAAGCCGTCTTGACAATGTGGTGTATCGTCTCGGTTTGGGCGCTTCCCGGAAAGAAGCCCGTCAATTGGTTCGTCACGGCCATTTTCAAGTCAATGGAAAAAAAGTGAATATTCCCTCATTTTTAGTACGACCGGGGGACATATTAACGATTAAGGAAGGTAGTTTAAGTTCTACCAAAATCAAGGAGAACCTGGAAGATGCCGGTGGACGCGCGATACCGGAATGGCTCGAATTAGACAAGACCAACTTTAGTGGCAAGGTGAAGGCGCTTCCGACCCGGGAGCAGATCGACGTCCCGGTTCGTGAACAACTCATCGTTGAGTACTATTCCAGATAATGTCCGATGTCTTTTCAATCGCTAATGCGAGAAGGAGGGTTAAGTATTGATCGAAATCGAAAAGCCCAAAATCACCATAGAGGAAACGAGTGACCAAGAACGTCATGGAGTTTTCGTGATTGAACCTTTGGAAAGGGGCTATGGGACGACACTGGGCAACTCGCTTCGTCGGATCCTCCTCTCATCCCTACCGGGTTTTGCTGTAACATCTGTTAAGATTGACGGGGTACTTCACGAGTTTTCAACGATTCCGGGGGTTGTTGAGGATACCACTGATATTGTTTTGAACCTGAAACATTTATTGGTAAAGATCCATGGGGATTGCCCCAAAAAAGTGATGCTGAATGTCAAGGGTCCCAAAATGGTTACCGCTGCGGATATTCAAGTGAGCAGCGATATTGAGCTTTTAAATCCGGACCTGTACATTGCCACGGTTTCCGAGGGCGGCACCTTGAGTGCGGAAATAACGCTCGACCGCGGCCGGGGCTATGTCACGGCCGACCGTAATAAAGGCGATAATATCATCGGAGTCATTGCGGTGGACGCCCGTTTTTCGCCGGTGCAAAAAGTCAACTATACCATCGAGCATACGCGGGTTGGCCAGATCACCGATTATGACAAGCTGATTTTGGATGTCGCCACCGATGGCAGCATCAGCCCGATCGAGGCAGTCTCCCTGGCGGCGAAAATTATGTCCGAGCATTTGATGTTGTTCGTCAACCTGAGTCAGACCGCCGGAAAGACCGAGATCATGGTGGAGAAGGAAGAAGAATCCAAGAATAAGATTCTGGAGATGACCATCGAAGAGCTTGATCTCTCCGTTCGTTCCTATAACTGCTTGAAGCGGGCCGGAATCAACAGCGTCGAGGAATTGACGCGCAAGAGCGAGGAAGACATGATGAAAGTTCGCAATCTCGGCCGCAAATCGTTAGAGGAAGTTCAACAGAAATTAGAGAGTCTGGGTCTGTCATTGCGTAAATCCGAGGAATAATTGACCCCCTTCGGAAAGTTTGGAGTAAGGAGGATAAGGAAATGCTTAAGAGGAAGTTAGGACGTTCATCGGCCCATCGTAAAGCACTCTTCCGTAGCTTGGTTACGGAATTGTTTGAGAATGAGAAGATCACCACCACGGAGATCAAAGCCAAGGAAGCTCGCTCTTTGGCGGAGAAAATGATTACCTACGCCAAAAAGGGTGATCTGAATTCGCGGCGTCTCGCCGCCGAAGTCATTACCGACCCGGCGGTGCTGCAGAAGTTGTTCAATACCATTGCCGGACGGTATACCGAACGCAATGGCGGCTACACCCGCATTTTAAAGGTTGGACAACGCCGGGGCGATGCCGCTCCCATGGCCATTCTGGAATTAGTCTGAGACAGCTTTATATTTTGGGGAGGGCCGTTTGAGAGCCCGAACTCCATCCAGTGCAAGTTTGATTGGACGCTCAGCAGCAATGAGCGTCTTTTACTATATAAGGCTGCCGTTCCTTTTTTTGATGTCACCGAACCGGGGGAGAGCGATCGATGATGGATTCCAGAAAACGCAATCTGCGAATGACCGTAGCCTATGACGGCAGCGCCTACGCCGGATTCCAGCGGCAGGCCGGCCATTTGCCGACGATTCAGGGGGTTTTGGAGGAGCGGATTCAGCGGATTACCGGCGAGCATGCCACGATTACCGGTGCCGGCCGGACCGATGCCGGAGTGCACGCCCGGGGCCAGGTCGTCAATTTCTTCTGCGCCAGCGCGCTGCCTGAAGCAGTCTTGCAGAAGGCGTTAAACAGTCTGTTGCCGCGGGATATGGCGATATTGTCGGTCGAGGAGGCCGCGCCGGATTTTCACGCCCGATTCCACGCCAAACATAAAACCTATTCCTACCGGATCTATACCGGGCCGGTTCGCCCGGTCTTCGAGCGGAATTTTGTCTATTTCCACAAGTACCGGCTGGATTATGCGGCGATGGCCGAAGCCGCCGGGTTGCTGGTCGGAACCAAGGATTTCCGCAGTTTTCAGGCGGCCGGGTCGGCAGTGGTCCAAACGGTCCGGACCGTCAACTCATGCCTTCTGACCCAGGACGGGCCGGAGATCAGGCTCGCCATCAACGCCGACGGCTTCTTGTACCATATGGTCCGCAATATCGTGGGTACGCTGCTGCTGGTCGGCAATGGGCGGATGTCGCGGGAGGAATTTGAACAATTGATCCTGGCCAAGGATCGCCAAAAGGCGGGACCGACCGCTCCGGCCTGCGGGCTCTGTCTGGAAGCGGTCTTTTACTGAGCGGAGGTTGTCCCGGCGGGCCAGCCGAAGCTTCTAAACGCTCGGACGGGCCTCCGTGAGTCGCGGCCGGCCTTCCCGGGGCTGCGGCGGGTGTTCCGGCTCCCCCGGAAGGGCTGCCGGAAGCTTCGGACGGGTTGCCGCGTCCTGCGGAGGAAGCTCCGAAAGCCCCGGCTGGTCGTCCGGAGGTTCCGGACGGTGTTCTCCAAGGCCCCGGGCCTCGGCGGGCCTCTCCGGCAGAAGGCGGAAATCCGCCGCTATTTGAGATGAGCGGCGGCCACTTCCGAAAGGGGATCGGAGGTGGCGTGATTGGGGTCGTAAATTTCGTAGCTGATCTCGGGAAAGATGTTGTCTTTGGCTTCAAGTTCCGCCAGGTATTCAGGATTGATGCGATTGTATTTGATCTGTTCGTAGAGGTTGACAAACCGGTGAATATGGTTTTTGGTGCGTTTGACGGCATAGTTGACCATGGTTCCGGTCTTCATGATGAACGCCCAGTCGCTGCTCTGGAGGAGCAGTAGTTCGCGCGCGGCCTGATTCAAGGCGCGTTTCAGATCGCCTTGCGCCCCCGGAAAGCCTTGGGCCAGTTCGACCATGCGGTCGGCCGCGTGATGGAGATGGCGGTAGATCCAATCGTTGCTGCCCTCCAGCCAGACCTCATTGTAACCCTTAAAGCCCCAGCTCGACATCGAGGGGGTCGAGACCTGGTTGCGGGGATACATCTCCAGATAGTCGGCTGGCGAAATCAGTTTGATGGTTTTTTGGTCATAGGTGATTTTGCGGATCAAAAAATTCAGCCATTGCGGTCCTTCAAACCACCAATGGCCGAAGAGTTCCGCGTCGTACGGCGAGACAATGATCGGCCGGCGGTCCAGAATGGATGAGACATATTCGACCTGCTTTTCCCGGTTAAACATGAAATTGCCGGCATGGGTCGCCGCTTTTTCACGCGCCGCCCAGAGATTGTAGGGCTGTTTGTCGGAAGTATTGCCGGTAATCCGGTAATACTTCATTCCCGTGAAATTCCGTATCCCGCAATCCGGCAGATAGGGCCGGACGTACTCGTATTCCAAATCGTAACCGACGTCCCGGTAAAAATCCCGGTAATCATAGTCGCCCGGATAGCCTTCATTGGCGCTCCAGACTTGTTTGGACGATTCGAGATCCCGGCCGAAGGCCGCTACCCCGGAGGGGCAGTAAATGGGCGCAAAAACGCCGTATTTGGGACGGGGCGAAGCGTGCAATACCCCGTGGGCGTCGGTGAAAAAGAAGCGCAACCCTTCCCGGCGCAATATTTCGTCGACCCCGGGATAATAGCCGCATTCCGGCAGCCAGATGCCGCGCGGCGCCCGCCCCAGCACCCGGGTATGGTGCTGGACGGCCAGCTGAATCTGGGCCCGCACGGCCGTTTCATTGGCCATCAGCGGCAGAAAGCCATGGGTTGCGGCGCAGGTAATCAACTCCAAATGGCCCGAATCTTGCAATTCCTTAAAAGGCACTGTTAAATCGCAACGGTACTTTTCCGCGAAAAAGTAATGGCAGAAACGAAAATGCTCTAAATACATCAAAGCTACCTCGTGAAATTGGGGTAGCCACCGGGTCCGCTCAACTTCTTTTTCCGCCAGTTCGATCAGTTTCTCCAGTTTGACCAGGTATCTCCGCTGCAGCAGGTCGTCTTTGAACATCGATAGCAAGGGTGGCGACAGACTGAGCGTAATCCGAAAATGAATGCCGTCATGGACCAAGCCTTGAAAGACTTTCAGCAGGGGAATATAAGTCTCGGTGATCGCTTCGTATAGCCAGTTCTCTTCGAGATATTCGGGAAGCTCCGGATGCCGCACATACGGCAAATGGGTGTGGAGCACCAAAGCGAGGTAGCCCTTTTCCATGGATAACACTCCTTACTGGGTCTGTTTGGAAACGATGGGGGTAATGGTAATGGTATCGATCCCATCGGCTGAGCGAGCCGAGACCGGAATGCATTGCGTTCCCTCCGGCAAGGCAAAACGCAGGGTGAAGGTCCCGTCGGGACGGATCTCGATCGGTTCTCCCTGAACAGTAACCCGGGCGTCCGGCTCGGTAGCCCCGTAGACGATCAGTTCGGTATTCAACACCATCCAGAACTTCCGTTCTTTGGGCTGGTATTGTACGGGACTGGATAGACTGCTGACAATTCCTGAACCCATTTCGCGCTCAAGCCGGCTGATTAGCGACTCAACCAGTTCGGCCGAGCTGTTGGCCGCTCCGGCGCCGGCCAACTGATAAAGCTTGCGGAAATCGTCCTCAATGATCATCCATTCTTCATCGATAACGTCGGAGACATTATCGCGGGGTGTGGTGACCGGATTCGAGCGGGCAATGGTGTAAAACGCGCCGTTGGCCATGATGAATCCCAAGTCCACACAGAAGCAACGGTTCGGCCCGCCAACATGGATGTACCAGTTATTGGCCTGATGACCGACACTGACGTCAAAATAAAAGTTACTGTTGGTCCCATTAAATTCGATTCCGGTCACATCATAAACTCTAAGAATCAGTGCGACCTGCTCCCAGGGCTGTTGCCCGGAAACCATCTCCCGGGTTTCCCCGCTGGTGCTCCAATAGCAGTATAACCAGTAAGGATCGCGCACCAATAAGCCGATTTTGGTAACATTGTAATCCTGGGGAATTTGTTGTTCTCTTGCTTCGGCGACATTGACCCCCAACAAATGTTCCGGCAATGGCGGCGGGTTGAGATTGTCCGCATGATTGAGAGTGCGTGTCAGATGCTTGGCAATCGCGCTTTCCTGTTCAGGATTGGCAGAGAACGGAGGATCCAGGAGCAGAATATGCTCGATCAAATCCTCCCGGGTCAGTTTCGATATCCCTTTTATGCCTAAAGACTTGGCGATCTCCAGCAGCTTTGGTTTGGTTTTTCCCGCCAATTCCTCTCGGGTCATTGACTATCCCCCTTTCCTCGCAAGTTTCTGTATTAATATTACCGAGTTGAAAGGCACTTATACGAAAGGCTCAGGAAAACATTGCCTCGCCAACCCAAAAGATTGGGAAAAGGATCTGCTTTCCACGGGCAGGAAACAGCGTCCGAAAAAGCGAATTCTTTGTCAGTCAGGATTTTAAAGAGTCGGCCGGTTCGCAAAAAACCGGGCGGAGCAACTCAAAAAAACGGACGGACTACACCCCAACTGAAACAATCAGCCGGATGATTATTGTAAGGAGGGATGTTCACATGAAATCGGTATCCCACAATTGGATAGTCTTACTCATTGTACTCCTGATTATGCAAATATCGGCCAATTTCGCGGATTACCGCTTGGTTTACCAGGATGACCATTTTTTGATGGAAGGCTTGTTTCAAGTGATTGAGACCGATCTGGACCAGGACGGAGCCAGTGAATTTGTGATGGCGGGCAAGAATTATACCGCTCACGAGCTGTTCCTCGCCTGGTTTACCTTGGGCCCGGACCATAAACCGGTTCTCCGGTGGCAGAGCCCTAATTTATTTGAAGACCGCAGCGTGATTTGGGTTGCCGCCGGGAAGTTTACCGGGAGCGAGAATCAACTGCTGGCCGTGACCGAGACCCAGTATTATCTGTTCCAATGGCAGAATGGCCAAATGGAGCTGATGCGGAAGGGGACTCACCAACTGAAGCCGCTGAACATCACCGGCGGCGATCTGGATGGGGACGGACACACCGAGCTGGTAGTGGCCAAAATCGGCCGGATCACCGCCAAACAGTATGATGGGGTTTTGCAAGTCTGGAAATTGAAAGAAAACGGCTGGGAATTGGTCAGCCAATCCGATCAAACGGTAGGCAACATCCGCAGCCTCACGGCCGGCGATCTGAACGGGGACGGCAAGGCCGAGATCGTCATGGAGGAAGGCGTGAGGACCTCGCCTGGCACCCTCCATCTATTCGCCCTGGCGGAAAATAAAATTACGGAGCGTTCCCGCCTGAATAAGCCGGTCAAGGGAGTCATCTACGGCTTGACAGTGACCAGCCTGTCGGGGGCTCCTCGGTTGATAACCGCTACCGACTCCGGCCGGGTCAATACCTTCGCCTGGGATTCGAACCGGAATGCGCTGGTAGCGGTCGAAAAAGAAAAACGGTTCCGCTGGAATCTGATCGATTTGGCGGTCGGTGCCGCGGGTAGCGGCGCCGATGCCAAGCTGCTGTTAATCGCCTATCCGCAACGGTTATTAATTTTATCCGAATAATGGGGGAAATATTTTGGTAGGAGTTCGAACCGGCATGGGTCTGAAGCGGTTGGCCGCGTCCCCGGGGCCAAGCGGGCGGCCAAGACCGGCCATTCCAAAGGCACCTTATCGGCTGGCAGTCTATATAATAGGTGTATTCATAGCTTTGTTTTTGGGGGTAGCCACGACAGTGAAAGCGGAGTCCGCACTGGAGCCCGGACCTGACGAGACCGTATCCTTAAAAATCCTGACTCTCAATATCCATAGCGGGGTCAATTGGTTCGGCCAGTATGATCTGGAGAGCATTGCCCGGTATATTGAGGAGGTCCAACCGGATATCGTCGGCTTGCAAGAGGTAGCCCGGGGTTGGTCCAGTCAGAGCCGGTTCGAGGATATTCCGGGGGATCTGGCGCGCCGGCTGAAGATGGACTTTGCCTATTCCGCTTCACTAGAACGGAACAATGGCAATTTCGGCAATTTAATTTTGAGCCGTTATCCGATCGTCGGCATCTTTACGGAGCTGATGCCGGGAAATTTGGAACGGCGCAGTTTTGGATTTGTCCAGATCATGGTTGGGGGCGTCCGGATCAATTTTTTAACCACCCATCTCGGCTTATCCGAATCGGACCGCCAGGAACAGGTGACGGCCATCTGGAATTTCATCAGTCAAGTGGATGGTCCGCTGGTGATCACCGGCGATTTTAACGGCAGTGACGGGGATGTGGCGGTGAAGGCTTTTCACGGCAGTTTCCTGGATGTTCAGGAATTGAGCGGTTTTAGGGACCGGGGCACGTTCCGGGTCAAAAACGGCAGCTTGATCCCGCGCATGGATTTCATCTTCGCCTCGCCGGAATTTATGGTGAGCAATTTTTGGATTGACGAAAACTATATCTCCGATCATCTTCCGCTGGTGGCCGAATTAAAGCTGACGGTCAGCAATCAAGACGTTGCCGGGCAGCCGGTGATGTATCAATAAAACCGCCGGGATGGTTATTTCAAAAATTTATCCGGCAGGGTTTGTTCCAGATATAATAACGGCATGAAGAGGTCACTCAATTTTTCGAAGCGTTGCGGCGCGTTTTGCAGGTTGTACATGCCGGGATGGGCGTCGGAAAGCTCTTCCCAGCGCAGCGGCACCGAGACCGGAGCACCCGGGAAGGGCCGCACGCTGTAGACCGAGGCGATGGTTTTGCCGCGCAGATTTTGCAGGTGATCGATGTAGACCTTGCCGGCCCGGTTCGCTATCTTCCGCTCGTTGGTGGCGAGCTTGGGAAAAGCTTTGATGATCACTTCGCCGATCCGTTTCACGAAGGTACTGGTTTTTTTGTACGAATAGCGGGATTGGATGGGCAAATAGATATGAATTCCGGTGGCGCCGGAGATTTTGGGGAAGGCCTGCAACTTCAATTCGTCGAGTAGGATTTTGACGTAGAGGGCGATCTGGACTGCGTCGCTGAAACTGGCCGGCGGCATCGGATCCAGATCAAAAATAATGTAGGTTGGATAATCCAAGGACCCGGCCCGGGACAACCAGGGATGAACCTCGATACAGCCGAGGTTGATGGACCAGATCAACGTTTCGGCGTTGTTGATCAGGGCATAGTTGATGGTCCGCTCATCCGATTCGATGGGGTGGGTTTGGACCCAGACCGGCGGGTCCGGCACGTCTTTCTGGTAAAAAAAATTGCCGGTAATCCCTTCGGGGTAGCGAACCAGCGAGACGGGCCTGTCGGTGAGGTGCGGCTTTAAAAGCGGCCAGACCGCGGCGTAATATTTCATCAGATCGGCTTTGGTGAAACCCTCTTCCGGCCAAAAGACTTTATCCAAGTTTTTGACGGGGATATGATATTTATTGACGACCAATGTTGTCATGACGATCCCTCAAATCGGCAGTCTTCCGGTTTTAATTCAGGCCGAAAGCGAATGAAGAGCGGATGGCGGAGACTGCCGTCATCGGTCAACTCCAGGTACTCAACCTCGCAGACCACGAGCGGTTGAGTCCAACTCAGGCCCCGCGGGGCCTGGATCGGCCGGCCGAACGGACAGGCGGAGGAGCGGATGGTCCGCAGTTCCTGATGGATCGCTTCCAGCTCCTTCACGGTAAACCCGGTTCCCACCAGTCCATAGGGTTTCAGGATGTCCTCATCATACGCCCCGAGTAACAACGAGCTAAGTTCCCCCCGGCTACTCACATTTTCCACGTAACCGCAGACGATAAAGATCCCCCTGCGTTTGTGCTTGAACTTCAACCAGCTTTTGACGCGTTTCCCCGGATAATAAAGCGAGTCTTGCTGTTTGGCGATGACTCCTTCCAAGCCGAGTTCAGCGGTGGTTTGAAAGTAAGCGATACCTTTCTCCGGGATTTGACTGGTCACCATCCATTCATCCCCGGGCACCATCAGTTCCTCAAGGCGGCCGCGCCGTTCCAACAGCGGTTTTTGCATGAGAGATTGATGATTCCAATATAAAAGGTCGAATACTACATAGACGACGGGAATCTTTTGGGAGATGAGCCGGATCTGAGCCGCGTCCCGTAATTGCGCTCTTTTTTGGAGTTGGGAAAAGCTCGGCTTTTGATCGCGGATCGCGATGATTTCGCCATCGAGCACCACTCCGGGCTGGCGGATCCGCTGATGGATCTGCCGCAATTCGGGAAAGATATGGCTGATTTCCTTGCCGTTGCGACTCTGCAAGCGGGTGGATCCTTCTAAAAAAGCAAGGCAGCGGTAGCCGTCCCACTTGATCTCGTAAAGAAAATCGGGTGAATCGAAGGGTTCCGCCAGGCTGGCCAACATGGGTTTGATAGATTGCGGCAGCATATTCCTTTCTCCCGCTTCTAGAATGCCCGGAAAAGGATCATAGTAAAACGGAATTTCGAGTAAAATAGAATATTGCGAAGAATAAGCTGGATAAACTTCATAGATTAGCCTTGGTTGCGTTATATTGTCATATATCGGGACTAGATAATGTTGCCAATCTGCTTGGAGTTATATAAAATCGATTTTGAGAGTTAGCACTCGCCAACAGAGAGTGCTAATAACAAGTTCCAACATTCTGAGAGGAGGGAAATAATGAATATCAAACCTTTGGGAGAGAGAGTCGTTATTAAAGTCTTAGAGAGTGAAGAAAAGACCAAGAGCGGGATTGTCCTGCCGGATACCGCGAAGGAAAAACCGCAAATGGGTAAAGTGCTCGCGGTTGGCTCCGGGAAATTGCTGGATAACGGTCAACGCGTCGCGCTCGACGTCAAAGAAGGCGACAAGGTTCTGTTCGCCAAATACGCCGGTACCGAAGTGAAATTGGACGGCGAAGAATACATGGTATTGAAAGAGTCCGATATTCTAGCGATCGTTCAATAATACTTATTAAGGAGGGAAAAAAATGGCCAAACAAATTTTATTCGCTGAAGATGCGCGTCATGCCCTGGAGCGCGGCGTGAACACCTTAGCCGATGCCGTGAAAGTTACCCTGGGCCCTAAAGGACGCAATGTTGTCTTAGACAAAAAATATGGTTCGCCGACCATCACCAATGACGGCGTGACCATTGCCAAAGAGATCGAGTTGGAGAACCCCTTTGAAAACATGGGCGCCCAACTCGCCAAGGAAGTTGCCACCAAAACCAATGACATCGCCGGTGACGGAACCACCACCGCGACCCTGCTCGCGCAAGCGATGGTTCGCGAAGGCTTGAAGAACGTCGCCGCCGGCGCCAACCCGATGATCCTCAAGCGGGGCATTGAGAAGGCTGTCGCCGCGGTCGTCGAGGAGATCAAAAAAGTCAGCAAGTCCGTTGACAGCAAAGAAGATATCACCCACGTCGCCGCCATTTCCGCCGCGGATGAGGAGATCGGCAAGCTGATCGCCGAAGCCATGGAGAAGGTCGGCAAAGACGGCGTCATCACCGTCGAGGAATCCCAGACCATGGGGACCAACCTGGAAGTGGTCGAAGGCATGCAGTTCGATCGCGGTTATGTCTCCCCTTACATGGCGACCGATTCCGACCGGATGGAAGCGGTGCTCGATGATCCGTACATCCTGATCACCGACAAGAAGATCTCCCTGATCAAAGACTTACTGCCGATCCTGGAGAAGATCATTCAACGCGGCAAACCCTTGATGATCATCGCCGAGGATGTCGAGGGCGAAGCCCTGGCTACCCTGATCGTGAATAAACTGCGCGGCGTCCTCAACGTCGTCGCCGTGAAAGCTCCCGGCTTCGGCGACCGCCGCAAAGCCATGCTCAGCGACATCGCCATCGTCACCGGCGGCCAGGTCATCTCCGAGGATGTCGGCATGACCCTGGAGAACGCCACCCCGGATCTGCTCGGTACCGCACGTCAGGTCAAGATCACCAAAGAAGAGACCACCATCGTCGACGGCCGCGGCAGCGCGCAAGAGATCAAGAACCGGATCAACCAGATCAAGTTGCAGATCGAGGAGACCTCTTCCGATTACGATCGGGAGAAACTCCAAGAACGCCTGGCTAAATTGGCCGGCGGCGTAGCCGTCATCCAAGTCGGCGCGGCCACCGAGACCGAGATGAAAGAGAAGAAACACCGGATCGAAGACGCGCTCTCCGCGACCCGCGCCGCGGTGGAAGAGGGAGTCGTCGCCGGCGGCGGCGTGACCCTGCTGCAGATCGCTCCGGCCTTGGATCAGATCGAGGCCAGCGGCGATGTTGCCACCGGTGTTCAGATCGTGAAGAAAGCATTGTCCGAACCGCTCCGTCAGATCGCCAATAACGCCGGTCTGGAAGGTTCGGTTATCGTCGAGAAAGTCAGCGCCCTGGAGACCGGCAAAGGCTTCAACGCACTGACCGGCGAGTATGTCAATATGATTCAATCCGGTATCGTCGACCCGGCCAAAGTGACCCGGAGCGCGCTCCAAAACGCCGCCAGTATCGCGGCAATGCTCCTGACCACCGAATGCCTGGTCACCGACATCCCGGAGAAAGAAAAAGCCATGCCCGGTGGCATGCCTGGCGGAATGCCCGGCGGAATGGGTATGGACTGAGCCATTCCCCAAATCCAGCATTCGAAAAACCCGGCCGAGGCCGGGTTTTTTATTCCTTCCGACGGGATGAAATATACTTCGCAGCTCTGCTGGTTCGAAGAGAATTTCAATGAGCCTGGATAGCCATAAGGCAATGATACCCCGAATGGGCGACGAACTCTCCGGTCCCAAAACGGTCTTTCTCGCGTCCCGGCCCGTCTCTCCCGTGACCCGGGGATGTCCGCCCGGGCGTAGCCCAAGCTGATCCCATGGTTCGGCAAGTTTGCCGAACCATGGGATCAGCATTCCCGGGTAAGGGATCAGCATTCCCGGGTAAGGGATCAGCATTCCCGGGTAAGGGATCAGCATTCCCGGGTAAGGGATCAGCATTCCCGGGTAAGGGATCAGCATTCCCGGGTAAGGGATCAGCATTCCCGGGTAAGGGATCAGCATTCCCGGGTAAGGGATCAGCATTCCCGGGTAAGGGATCAGCATTCCCGGGTAAGGGATTAGTACGCCGGATTCCCCGGCGGGTTTCCCGGAGTTTGGGGATGGCAAGCCGGATGGCCGGCGGCAAAGGTGGGGAGAAAGCGGGAGCCAAAAACGGAACTTGGAAGGCAGGACCGTTAGCCGGGGCGAGTCCGATCTTGCGGCCGGGGATGAGCCGGAGCAGGAAAAGATGGCGCACCGGTATTTGGGGTTCACCCCGCCGCGGCGGGAGATCTTTCTTTCCAGATCTGGCAGGAAGTTGACGCCAGCCGGCGAAATGGATCGGGGCGGAAGGATGGCTCGGATCAGCCGGAGAGCGAGGCCGGGACCATGCAAAATTGCGCCTTTTTTGCGTGGAAAAGGCGGAGGAAAAAGAGGATTCATTATGGCGGAGCGAGCGAAGCATACCATCAAGGAGTTTCCTGCCAGCCGGCTGGCCACCCTGGACGTCGGCTATCTCGGATTGCGCAAGCATCATGTCAAGGCGCTGCTGGAAGTGGACGTCACCCGGGCGCGGCAGCTACTCAAGGCGTACCGGCGGCGACGAAAGACGGAATTGTCGTTCAATGCCTGGTTCGTCAAATGCGTCAGTCAGGCCGTGGCCGAGAACAGGACGGCGCACGCCATCCGCCAGGGCCGCAATAAGCTGGTGGTCTTCGAGGATGTCGACATCTCCCTGATCGTCGAGAAAGAGCTGGGCGGCGAAAAGGTACCCCTGCCGGTGGTGCTGCGGCAAGTGAACGAGAAAAGCTTCGCCGCCATTCAGGCCGAGATCAAGGCGGCCAAGGAGCAGACGGTGCAGGATACCCGGGATTACGTGCTCGGCGGGAATCCCCGCTCCCGCGCGATGCGGCTGTACCTGGCCCTGCCGCAATTCTTGCGCCTGGCGGCCTGGAAGTTCATCCTACGCCGGCCTTTTCTGGTGAAACAGCTCTCCGGCACGGTGGTAGTGACTTCGGTCGGAATGATGGGCATCGGGGCCGGCTGGATCATCCCGGTGAGCTTTTTGCCGCTCTGTTTCGCCCTGGGAGCCGTCGTCAAAAAGCCCGGGGTCTGCCAGGACCGGGTTGAGATCCGCGAATACCTGCACCTGACGGTGCTGATGGACCATGACGTGATCGACGGCGCGCCGGCCGCGCGGTTCGTGGCCCGCCTGACGAGCCTCCTGGAAAGCGGTTACGGACTGGACATCGAAGAGCCGGTGAATTGAGTCCGCCTGTGGAAGTTAATGATTCGGGGCCATGACGTTATGCCGGACTCTTTTCTGCCAAAAACTTTCCCCCCAGCCGGCAGGTTTCTCCGGGCCGGATGGATAATCTATCTTTCAATGGGAGATAACTCGGCGGTTCACTTCGGACTTACGATGAACGCGGTAGGCAAGCCATTCCAAATCATGAATCCCCGGAGCGAGAGAAACAGACGGAACGATTCCACCCACTAACCCGATCATCAAAAGCCATGGGATATAGTCTTTCGCACCGGAAAGCAGCTTGCAAAAAGGTTTCAAGCTGCTTTACCCCTTGCTTCCCGGAACTTTTGTTTTCAGCCGCCTTCGGCGGGTTTATCACAAGCGTTTAGGAGGATACCATGAAGCTGCGACTGACCTTTCGTGGAGCGGTGCTGGCGCTGCTCGCGCTGGTTCTG
Source organism: Hydrogenispora ethanolica (assembly GCF_004340685.1). Lineage (NCBI taxonomy): Bacteria > Bacillati > Bacillota > Hydrogenispora > Hydrogenispora ethanolica. The sequence continues at coordinate 27,792 of NZ_SLUN01000015.1, forward strand.
ATGCTGTTGCCGCCGGCTTACGGAGCGGTTCCCTATGACAGTCCGCTCGCTTCCTACACCAAAACGGTCTATCCCAACGGACTGACCCTGATCGTCAAGGAAGTCCATAGCGCGCCCATCACGGCCGTGGACATCTGGGTCGGGGCCGGCGCCAAAAACGAGACGCCGGAAGAGTCGGGGATCTCCCACTTCTTCGAGCACATGCTCTTCAAGGGAACCGAACGGCGCAAGGCCGGAGAGATCGCCAAGGCCATCGAGGCGGTGGGAGGCTATCTCAATGCCGCCACTTCCCTGGATACAACCCATTACTATGTGGTGGTACCCAGCCAATATCTCGATCTGGCGCTGGACGTGGAGGCCGACGCCATCATGAATTCGACCTTCGACCCGGCGGAGATCGACCGGGAACGCCAGGTGATCCTGGAGGAAGGCAACCTCAAGGAGGACAATCCCCGCCAGAAACTGGGCTGGGAGGCCTACCGGGCGGTCTTCGCCGGCACGCCCTACGCCAAGGATGTGTTGGGAACCGCCGAATCGCTGGCCGGATTGACCCGGGAGAAGTTCCGGGAGTACCATCGCCGTTATTACCGGCCCAACAACATGGTGGTCGCGGTGGCCGGCGACGTGGATACCGGAGCGGTGATCCGGCGGGTGGGCCAGCTGTTCCGCGATTTCCAGCCCCAGCCGGTTCCGCCTCCCGCAAAGGTCACCGTGCCGGTACTCCGGGAAGTGCGGGAGATCACCATCACCAAACCGGTGGAGCAGACCTATCTTTATTGCGGTTTTCCGGGGCCGGGCGGAGACAGCCGCGATCTGCCGGCGCTGGAGGTATTAGGCATAATCCTGGGCGATGGGAAGACCTCCTGGCTGTACCGCGAGCTCCGCGACGAGCGGCAACTGGTCAATGAAGTGGCGGCCGGTTATCAAAGCTATCAGGGGGTCGGGATGCTGGCGATCTACGCCCAGACCAAGCAGGGCGACCTGAAGGAGATCCGCCGCACGGTGACTGGGGTGCTCCAAAAGATCATCCGCCAGGGGGTGACTGCGGAGGAGTTGCGACGGGCCAAGGCCAAGTTCCGCAGTTACGTGGCGTACGCCAGCGAGAGCGTGGCGGATATCGCGGGAATCCTCGGCGAGGCCGAACTGGCCGGCGACGCCGGCGGCGTGGCCCGGGAGCTGGCGGCCATCGAGAAAGTAAGCGGCGCCGATCTGCGGCGGGTGGCCCGCCGCTACCTGAATCCCGCAGGATATGTCTTCGCGGTGTTGCAACCGGAGGTGAAACCATGATCGGAATGGGCAATGAACGGCCGGGAAACCGTCCCGGCCTGCGGCGGATCTTGATCGGAGCGGCCCTGGCGGCCTGCCTCCTTCCCGCATTGGCTTCCGGGACGATCCGGGCGGCCGCGCCCGGTCCCGCCGCTGCGGGCGGCGCCGAGGGGGTGGCCCCGGTCATCCGCCGGGTGTTGAATAACGGTCTGACGGTCCTCGTCAAACCGAATTCCGCCAACGACGTGGTGGCGGTGAAACTGTTCCTGCGGATGGGAGCTTTTTACGAACCTCCGCAGCAACGGGGCGTCTCCATCATGATGCAAAAACTGCTCACCCGGGGCACGACCTCCCGGGACGCCCGGCAGCTTGACGAAGCGGTGGAGTCCCTCGGCGCCAGCATCCGGGCGGGTCTGGAAGGGGATGACTACGGCTCGGTAACGCTGACCACTACCGTGGCCGGTCTGGAAGAAAGTCTGGCGGTATTCCTGGACGCCATCCAGCATCCGACCTTTCCCGAAAGCGAGCTGGTCAAGGAGCGCCAGATGACCCTGGACCGGCTGTCGGCCTCGGGGGACCAGCCGACAACCAGCGCTTATGTGAATTATCTTCGGCTTTTTTACGGCGATCTGCCCTATGGCACGACGCCGGCGGACTATGCCCGGGTCATCGCCGGGCTGACCCGGGAGGACCTGCTGAATTGGTACAGGAAAGTTTATATTCCGAACAATATGGTGTTATCCATCGCCGGCCGGGTCGATCCCGCCCAGTTGCTGGCCAGGCTCGAAAAGACCCTGGGCGGTCTGGCGGCGGGTGCGCCGTTGCGACCGGTGGAACCGACCGCTCCGCGCATTGAGCAAGACCGCGCCACCGTTCTTGTCCGGCCGACCCAAGCCAGTTTCATCATCCTGGGCTATCCGGCGCCGGAGTTGCGCAGCGCCGACCGGCCGGCCATGGAGCTGCTCCACTGGATCCTGGGCGGCAGCGGCATGGGTTCGCGTCTTTTCACCCGCCTTCGCGATGAACGGGGGCTGGCGTATTCGGTCAGCACCGGCTATGTGCCCAATGAAGGACCCAGCCAGCTCTTTGCTTTCATGGCGACCGCCCCCGCCAACCTGGAGGCGGCCAAAGCCGGCCTGATCGCTGAGTTTCAAAGAATGCGGGACGAGCCGGTGACCGCCGCGGAGCTTGAGTCCGCCAAAAAAGCAGTCCGCGGCAGTTATCTGGTACAGCACGAAAGCAATGCCGCCCAAGGGGATTTTTTGGGCCGCTATGAGCTGCTGGGCCTGGGATACCGTTACGACGAACAGTATCCGGACCGGATTGACCGGGTGACGGCCCCGGATATTCAGCGGGTGGCCCGGCAGTATCTCACCCATTATACGCTCAGCGTGGTCGGCCCGGAGCCGGGGAAGGAATGAGAATTGATCATCAGCGCCAGCCGCAGGACGGATATCCCGGCTTTTTACAGTGACTGGTTTTTGCGGCGGCTCGCGGCGGGCTTTGTCCTGGTGCCGAACCCCTTCTTTCCGCAACAGCTCCGGCGGGTGGATCTGGCGCCGGAAGCGGTGGACTGCATCGTTTTTTGGACCAAAAACCCGGGGCCGCTGCTGCCCCGGCTCGATAGCCTGGCCGGATATTGCTACTATTTTCATTTTACGCTGAACCCGTACGGCCCAGGGATTGAGACCGCCTTGCCGGCGCAGCCGGAGTTAATCGCGACCTTCCAAGCCCTCTCGGAACAGATCGGCCGGGAACGGGTGGTCTGGCGCTATGATCCGGTTTTATTCAGCGCGGCCCACGGGCTAAATTACCATCTGGAACAGTTCGCGCGGCTCGCCGAGAGGCTCGGGCCGTATACGGAACGCTGCGTCATCAGTTTCCTGGATTTTTATGAGAAAACCGTGCGCAACATGGCCGCCGTCGCTCCCTACGACCCCGGCGACGCGCAACTGGCCGAGCTGGCCGCGGGTTTGGCGCGGATCGCCCGCGACCACGGCCTGATCCTCGAAACCTGCTGCGAAAGATTGGAGCTGGACGCCATTGGCATCGGACACGGCCGCTGCATCGACGACCGGCTCATCGCGCGGCTCAGCCCCAAGCCGGTCCGGTTCCGCAAGGCCTCCGGCCAGCGGGAAGGCTGCGGCTGCGTGGCCAGCGTCGACATCGGAGTCTACAACACTTGCAGGCATGATTGCTTATATTGCTATGCGAATCAAAACCGGACCCGCGTGGCGCAGCGGACCGCCGTCTACGATCCGGACGCTCCGCTGCTCTGCGGTTCCGGAAATCTTGGGGAGACGCCGTTCCAGACGGCTTCCGACTCCCCCGGGAATCCCCAATTGAAGCTTTTCGAATAGTCCCGGACCGCAACTGTATACCGAGGTATATCGAGTTCTTGATTACTACGAATCGAGGGGTGTTTCAGCTGGGATTCATATAAGGGAGAATTCATGGTTAGTCGCCCGGCCGGAACCTGTTGTGCCGCTTTGAAAACTTGCTACGAAGTTTCTTGGCGGCAAATTTTTATATTTTGGATTATATGCCGGAATGAGGCCACGGGATAATGATGGATGGAGACGCAGATTCTATAAAATCATGAGTCCCTTTGGAATCGGGTTGGAAATTGGGATATTCCCGGCAGTATAAAACTTATTGCGAAGGCGACAGCAGGAAACCGCCGATTTTTACGGAATAAATTATAGAAATCAGATAAGGGATGTCTTGTATTTTGAAGAAGATTTTATTGTTGCCCAATCCGCTGAAACCGGCCGCATTGGAACTGGCGGATCCGGTCCAAAAATTATTCGCGCGGAACGGTTTTCAAGTGAATGTCGAATTATCCGAACCGGGGCTTGCTTTGCCGCAAGCCGACTGCTTTGACGGGATCGATCTGGTAATGGTGCTGGGGGGAGACGGATCGATGCTGAATGCGGCCCGGCGGATTTATCCGCGGCAGATTCCGCTGTTGGGAGTAAACCTCGGTCATTTGGGCTTTTTAACCCGCGTCGAAAGCAACCGGCTGGAGGAAGCTTGTGAGCATTTACAGAAGGGGCTTTACGATTATGAGGAAAGGACCATGGTGGAAGCGGTGATACTCCGGGAAAATCAGGCGGTCCACCGGTTGGTCGGTCTGAATGATCTGGTGCTCGCCAAAAATTCTTTCGCCCGCTTGCTGCGAATTGAAACCTGGATCGATGACGAGTATTTTACGACCTATCCCGCGGATGGGTTGATTGTGGCCAGCGCTACGGGTTCGACGGCTTACTCCCTCTCGGCCGGCGGACCGATCCTGGATCCCCGGCTGGCAGCGCTGGTGGTCGCGCCGATTTGTGCTCATTCGTTATATGCGCGGCCCCTGGTGTTGAGCGGGGAGGCCCGGGTCAAGGCAGTCTTCCATGCCGACTATGCCGAGGCGAGCTTATCCGCGGACGGTCAGGCCACTATCGTGCTCCAGGCCGGCGACGTCATTGAATTTGGGAAAGCGCCTTATGTCACCAAATTATTGCGTTTTAACGATCAGGGATTTTTTGACGTACTCAAAACCCGCCTCAAAGAAGGCAGAATCTGAACGCGGAGGCAGTTATGAAAGCCAATCGTCACGCCATGATCATTGCCATCATTAAGGAACAGATCATTGGCACTCAGGAAGGATTGGGGGACGCGTTGAAGGCCCGTGGGGTTTTGGTCACCCAGGCGACGCTTTCCCGGGATATCAAAGAGTTGGGACTGGTGAAAATCCCCACCACCGAAGGGTATTACCGTTATTCATTGCCGCAGGAGCGGACGCCGGGGGATTTGACCCGGCGCGCCCAACGGATGCTGGAGGATTCCATGGTGGCGGTGGATTCGGCGGCCAATATTATCGTGATCAAGACCATGAGCGGCTCCGCCCATGGCTTGGCGGACGCCTTGGACGATCTGGACTGGCCGGAAGTGGTCGGTTCAGTGGCGGGCGATAATACCATCATGATGGTGGTGCGCGATCAGGATCAGGTCCAGAAATTGATAAGCCGTCTTCAGCAGCTGAGGAGGTAGGGAACGTGCTGCAAGAAATCCGGGTCAAGAACTTTGCCCTCATTGACGAGATTCATCTGGAATTTGATCCCGGCTTTAACGTGCTGACCGGTGAAACCGGCGCCGGAAAGTCCATCATCATCGATGCGCTGGGCCTGGCTTTGGGCGGGCGGTTCAGCACGGAGATGATCCGGGCCGGCGCCGAGGGTGCTTTGGTGGAAGCGGTGTTCGCCATGGAGCAACGGCCGGATTTCGAGCTTTTCCTCGACGGTTTGGGCATCCCGGTCGAGGCCGACGGCAGTCTGATTATCCAGCGCGAGGCCGGCGCCAGCGGCCGCAACCGTTGCCGGGTGAACGGACAGCTGGTGACGGTGTTGTCCCTTGCCAAGCTGGGCGAGTTCCTTATCGATATTCACGGCCAACATGAGCACCAATCCTTGTTATTCCCGGAGAAACAGCTGGAACTGCTGGATCAGTACTGCGGCGCTCCGTGTCTGGAACTCCGCGCGGAGTACCAACGGGTCTACCAGGTCTGGCGGGAGCTGGTCGAAGAGGAACGACAGCTGCGGCAGAATGAAGCGGAGCTGGCCCGCAGAGTCGATCTGCTGCAGTTCCAGTCCAATGAGATCGCCGGCGCCAAACTGGTGCTGGGAGAGGACGAAGACCTGCTGAAGGAGCGGGACATTCTGAGCTCGGCCGAGAAGCTCTACCAAGCCGCGACCGAATCGTATCAGGCATTATACGATAATGCAAGCGGCCAGGCAGTCGTCGAACTGCTGGGAAGCGCGGAGCGGGCTCTGGAACATGCCGCCGCCATTGACCCCAGGCTCGAACCGATTTTGCAGTCCCTGCGCGAGGCCGCTTTCGGCGTGGAAGAGGTTTCGCGGGAGTTACGCGGCTATCAGGAACAGATTCAGTTCGAACCGGACCGGCTGACGGAGATCGAATCCCGCCTGGACGAAATGACCCGGCTGAAGCGGAAATACGGTCCGACCATCGCCGCAATCCTGCAGTTTGCCGCCGATTGCGATCAGGAGCTGGCGAAGATCGCCAACCGCGAAGAACGCTCCCGAAAACTCGACGGGGAGCTGGCGGAGGTTCGCAACCGCTTGGGGGGGTTAGCCGAGCGGCTTTCCGCCGAACGCCGGGCCGGAGCCGTCCGGATGGAACAGGCGATCATGGCCCAATTGGCCGAGTTGAATATGGAAAAGACGCAGTTTAAGATCGGGTTGACGCAAACGGAAACAGCCGATGGCATCCCCTGGGCCGGGAAAACCGTCGAGGCCGGAGCCGGCGGCGCCGACCGGATCGAATTTCTGGTGGCGCCCAATCCGGGCGAAGGGCTGAAGCCGATGGCCAAAATCGCTTCCGGCGGCGAGCTTTCCCGGATTATGCTGGCACTCAAGGCAATCCTGGCGGAACTCGACCGGATACCGACCATGGTTTTTGACGAGATCGACGTGGGCATCGGCGGCCGGACCGCGCAAGCGGTGGCCGAAAAGATGCTGCTGATCGGCGGCAGCCGCCAGGTGATCTCGGTGACGCATCTGCCCCAGATCGCCAGCATGGCGAGGCAACATTTTTACATCGAAAAACAGGTGCAGGGGGAACGGACCACTGTAACGGTGCGGGCGCTGAATCTCAATGAGCGGGTCGAGGAGTTGGCGCGGATGCTCGGCGGCGCGCAAGTCACCGACACGACCCGGCGGCACGCCCGGGAGATGCTGCTCCTGGCGGAGCGGCTCCGCCTCAATAAAAACGGCGTTTCCCCCGATTCATAGCCTGGCAGATCCCTTGGGTCATTCATGGTCTATTGCGAGGGCATATGGTTTTCAATTCTCTGTTTTCTCATCCTGATACCTTTTTTCCAACCCAGACACTCCGCTCTGGGTTCTGCTTTATCCGTCAGGGAGCATTTCCGGGCGGACGGGATCTTTTTTGGAGTTGAAGTAGCCTACAATATCGACTATTATATACCATATAGGGTATATTGAGGACGGGAATTTATTGCCCCGTTTCGCGTTAGGAAATACATCATGGTATTTTAAAAGCCATGTGATAAAGTCTTTTGAATCGGAAATCAGAAGGCAAAAAGGTTTATAAACGACTTTATCACTTGCTTTTCTGAGCTTTTGTGAATACCCCGACCTTTCGGACGGGGTTTATCACAACGCTTTTAAAAAGAGGAGGCGTTACCATGCGGAAAGTGTTGGGATGGGTCTTCCTGGTGATCTTGATCGTTGCGGCCGTCGCGGGAGTCCCGAGAGTCATGGCGGCAAAAACCGGGCCCGGGGTGGGCTTGATGGCTCCCGAATTTTCCTTGTCCGATCTCAACGGAAAAAAGGTAGAACTCAAAAAGATCGTGGCCGGCCACAAAGTGACCCTGCTCAACTTCTGGGCCACATGGTGTCCGCCTTGCCGGGCGGAAATCCCCGAACTGGCGGAGTTTTATAAAACTTACGCCGGCCGGGGGGTGGAGCTTCTGGCGGTCAATCTACAGCAAAGCCCCAACGAAGTGCGGGAGTTTGCCAAAAAGAACGGCATGGCGTTTCCGGTGCTGACGGATACGGCCGGATCGGTCGGCAGCCTGTACCAGATCTACGCCATTCCCACGACTTTCATCGTCGACCGTCAGGGTAAAATCCGCGCCAAAATCGAGGGCAGCACCACGGGGCAAGTTTTACGGGAAAAGATTGAGCCGCTACTGAAAGCCAAGTGATAAATTCCGACCGGAAATTGTCTTGCGAAACGATTTCAATCGATTTTATCCCTTGCTTCAAGCAATCGCTGCGACCCTCCCCGGCTTTTCAGCCGGGTTAATCACAGTTCTTCGAAAGGAGTAGCAAAATGGAAGTCACGTTCGTGCTGGCATTTCTGGGCGGATTGCTGTCGTTTCTGTCGCCGTGCATTTTGCCTATCGCCCCCGGTTATCTGGGAATCGTCACGGGAGCGTCGTTCGCGGAATTGCAGAGCGGAGCGGTCTCCCGCGCCAAAGTGATCCGGTCGACGCTGCTCTTTATCGCCGGTTTTACCCTGGTTTTTTTGTTGATGGGTGTGACCAGTTCCTATTTGGGCGCTTTATTGCGGGCGAACCGGGTTTTGCTCTCTCGAATCGGAGGGGTGCTGGTTCTGATGCTGGGTCTGCATCAGGGGGGCTGGCTGAGGCTGCCCTGGCTTTACCGGGAGCATCGCTGGCAGGCCCGGCCGCAGCTGGGGTGGATCGGGGCATTCCTTACCGGAGTGGCTTTCTCGTTGGGATGGACGCCGTGCGTCGGCCCGATTCTCGGTTCGATTCTGGCATTGGCGGGAAGCCAGGCCGAACCGCTCCGGGGCCTGGGCTTACTGCTGGTGTACTCGATCGGACTGGCGCTGCCCTTCCTGCTGCTGGCCATCGGTTTTCAGGGGATGATTCGCCATTTTAACAAGCTGAAGCCGTACTTTCGCTGGTTCGAATGGGCCGCCGGAGGTCTCTTGATTTTGATGGGTTTGCTTCTGCTAACCGGAGGCATGCCCATGCTCTCCGTTTGGCTGATGAAGCTCACCGGCGGCTGGAATCCCGAGGACCTGTTGCGGCGGTAAACGGAGCTCCCCAAAATACTTTAGCGAATTTCAAATCATTACAAAATATTACATTTTTAGAAGGTATTCGGTTGGAACCGGCGAATTCCTCTCCAAACCCTATGGTATTCTTCGCGGGGAATACCACTGGGCGTAGCCTGTGACGAAAGGCTGGGGAGGAATTTGTTTCAGCTGACCATGCCACAACGGATTGCCGCCTTGGTGCTGATGGCGCTGCTCGTGATCGCGGGCGCCCTGTTTTTTATCGACGGCGGACAATCGCGCGCCGATACGTACCCCATCGCCGCCGCGGAGCAACCGATGTACGTGCATGTTTGCGGCGCGGTCCGGAAACCGGGCGTAATCGAGGTGAAAGCGCCGCTTCGCAAGTTCGAGTTGCTGAAGATGGCCGGCGGGACGCTGCCGGAGGCCGATCTGAACCGCGTGAATCTGGCGGAGTTCGTTCAGGATGGGGAACAGGTTTATATTCCCAAACAAGGAGAGGTCCTTCCGGAGAATTCCCGTTCCAAATCCCGCAGCACCGGCGCCCGTTCCCGGGCGGACGGGGCCGCCAAGGCAGCGGAGCCCAAGGGGCCGTTCGATTTGAATCGGGCCACCGCGGCGGAGCTGGAAACAGTGCCCGGCATCGGGCCGGTGCTGGCGGCCAAGATCATTGAGTACCGGACCCAACACGGCGTTTTTGCCACCTATGATGATCTGGGGAATGTCTCGGGGATCGGCCCGGTAAAACTGGAGAAATTCCGCAGTTTCCTGTATGTGAAATGACTTGGGCCAGCGGCGGTTTTTTGGGGATGGCGGCCGGGATCGCCACCGCGGTCTGGCTGGAGTTACCGCCCCTGCTGTGGTTGGGATTGGCCGGCGCGGCCGGAGCCGGAGCGGCGTTGATTCTGCTATTCAACCGGCGGGGCGAGGGCTGGTTGGTCCTGCTGGTCCTTTTCGGCCTGGGCGGTTTCTGGATGAGCCATTCCCGGGCTGATTACCGGCGGACGATATCGCAAAATCAAATTTGGAACGGTCAGATCCTGTCGCTTCAGGGCACAGCCATCGAACGGCCGCGCCAGGAGGATTTCGGGTTCAGTTGCCGGGTGCGGTTGGACCCCGCGCGGAGCCGGGGATTGTCCGGAATTATCCGGCTGCAGAGCCCGACGGCTTTGCCCGATGAGGTCCTGGGCCGTTTGGTGCGCTGCCAGGGCCGCTTCCGGGCGGCCTTTTCGCCGTTGCCCGGATGGCCCGGCCCGGCGGAACAGCAGCGGGTCTCCGGTTATCTCTGGCTGCGAACGGCGCCGCTTATTGCCCGGCCCAAGCGGAGCGGCTTGCCATCGCCGCTGGAATGGGCCAACCATTGGCGGAGCCGGATGAAGGTCGCGGGCGCCCGGACCCTGAAAGGTCTGAATCTGGAGCTGCTCCACGCCATGTTGTTCGGGGACAGGATCGGCGACACGGGCGCGGCGGCCCGCCTCCAGAATGAATTGCAGCGCACCGGGACCATTCATCTGCTCTCAGTCTCCGGGCTTCATGTCGGGCTGGTGGCCGGATTTCTGAGCTTGTTGCTGCGTTGGCTGCGGGTTCCCGAACGCTGGCGGCTCTGGCCGTTGGCCGCAGCCATCGGCAGTTATACGCTGATGACCGGGATGGAGCCGCCGGTACTGCGGGCCGGCTTGATGCTCTTTTTCTTTCTGGCCGGGACATGGCTGGGGATGGGGACGCGCGACGGCCTGAACCGCCTGGCCTTGGCCGCCTGGATCTTATTGATGCTCGATCCGTATGCGTTGACCCAGATCGGCTTTCAGCTCTCTTGCGGCGCCACGCTGGGAGTGGTCTGGCTCTTTCCGTTGCTGCGGGAATGTTTTCCGGCGGGCCGTCGCTGGCTGAGGCTAATTCGGGATTGCCTTTTGATCTCCGTTGCCGCCCAACTGCCGCTTCTCCCTATCCTGATCCATTATTTCCAACAGATCTCCTGGTCGGGACCGATCGTCAACTTATTTTTGCTGATTCCGGCCAATTTGATCGTGGTCGGCGGCCTGGCCGGAGAGGCGTTGGGAGCGGTCTTTCCGGCGGGCGGCGCTATCGCCTTGACCGGTCTGGACTGGGTTTTGAGCCTGACCCGCGCCATCGTCCACTTTTGGGCCGGGCAACCGTGGGCCGCCAGTTATTCCCCGGTCTGGCCCTGGCCCTGGCTGCTCGCTTATTATTTGGGCTTGGCGCTCTTCTTGGATTGGATCCGGCCGAACCGCCTGACCGGCCTTCCCCATCTCAAAATCCGCTGGGGACCGGCTCTTTTGGTCTTTTTATCAGTCGCCAACCTGATCGGCTGGACCGCGTACGGCTACCGCTTGACTCACCAATGCCTCCAATTGACCATGATCGATGTCGGCCAGGGCGATGCCTTGCTGCTCAAAACGCCCGATGGGCGCAGCGCGTTAATCGATTGCGGCAATCGCGGCCGGGGCCGCCGCTCGGTGTTGCCGGTCCTGCGCCGGGAAGGGATTGCCCGCCTGGATCAGGTCTACCTCTCGCACGGCGATCTGGACCATCGCGGCGGCCTGCTTGAGGTGTTGAATGTCTTGCCGGTGGGGACGCTCTTTCTGCCGGCCGGCAGCATCGAGCCGGAACTGGGGCGGCTGCGGCGGGCGGCCGAGCGCCTGGGAGTACGTTGCCGGGTGGCGGGTAACGGCACCGGGGTCCGGTTGGGGCGGTCCGTCAGCGGCCGGATCTACGAGGCCCTGGAAGCGGGCCTGTCGGAGAATGACCGTTCTTTGGTGATCGCCTTATCTTTCGGCAAAAATAAACTGTTGTTGACAGGAGATCTGAGCGCCGAGGGCGAAGCTATGTTGAGCCGGAAATACCCCCATGAACTTCGCGCCGCAGTGTTGAAAGTGGGCCATCACGGCAGCAACGGGGCGTCGACCTTGAACTTCTTGACGCAGGTCCGGCCGCTGGTGGGGCTGATCTCGGTGGGCCGGTCCAATCATTACGGCCATCCGGGGCCGGAGGCCTTGAAACGGCTCCGGGCGTTGGCAGTGCCGGTCTACCGCACCGATCGGGACGGCCGGATCGATCTGCGGCTCTATTCCAACCGGTTATCCGTGACGGTCGCCAGGAGGGAAAAGCAACGATGAATCGGAATGATTTTTTTAAACAGGTTTCCGAAGGCAGGCTGCTGCCGGCCTATCTTTTTCTGGGCGAGGAGAAGCTTTTCCATGAAGAGCTGTTCCAGGCCGCTGCCGCCAGGCTGGTCGCCCCCGCCGATTTGGCCTTCAATCTGATCCGGATGCCCGCCGGGGAGACCAGCCCGGAAGAACTGCTGGGTCAGATGGAAACGCCGCCCTTTTTCGGCGGAGCCCGGCTGGTGCGGCTGGAAGGACTGGAGGAATCCGGGCACGGGCTGGAGGAGGCCTTATTGAAGGGTATTTCCCGCCTGGCGGATGGAGTCTACTTGTTCGCCTCCGCCCTGAAATTGGACGGCCGGAAGAAAATTCACCAGGAATTGACCCGGCATCTGAACGTGGTCGATTGTGCCAAAATCACCCCCAATGAGCTGCCGTTCTGGTTGAAGCAGCGTTCGGAAAAGCTGGGGCTGAAATTGACTCCGCCGCAACAGCGGACGATGATCGAGAGGCTCGGTCCCAATTTATTGCGCATCCGGACCGAGCTGGAAAAGCTGCAGACCTTTCTCGGCGGTCGTTCCGCGCCGAGCGACGCGGAGCTGGATGCGCTGATCCCCGGCGAGCCGGAACCGGATATCTTCGGCCTGATCGACGCGGTGGCGCAACGCAATCCCCGCCTGGGCCTGCCGCGCCTGGTGGAACTGCTGGACTCGGGCGAAAATGAGACGAAGATCCTGGCGACGTTGAGCCGGCAGTTTCGCAACATCACGGCGGCCCTGACGGCCCGCGCCGCGGGAGTAACCGCCAAAGCCCTGGCCGGGACTTTGGGGATCAACCCGTATGTGGCGGAAAAAAGTTTCAGCCAGGCCAGCCGGTTCACTCTGGCGGAACTGGCCCGGATCTCGGAACGGCTGGTAGCCGCCGACTACCGGATGAAATCCGGCCAGCGGGAGCCCAGATTGGAACTGGAGCTGGCGGTGGTGGAGATCTGCTCCTTCACATGATCAGGGTGACCTCATCGATACTGCGATAGGCGACCTCCTCCGGTTCCTCGGCCGGATACCCCAGCGGAATGATGGCTGTGGGCCGCAATTCCGGGCCGATCCCCAGCGTTTGCCGGACCTTTGCTTCATCGAATGCCCCTACCCAGCAACTGCCCAGACCATAAGCGGTCGCGGTCAATAAAATATTCTGAGTCGCTGCGGCCGTGTCCTGAAGGCAATAGAGCCCGGCGCCCCGTTCGCCGTAGCGGGCGGCGGAGCGCTCCGGTTCCGCGCAGACCACAATGTTGACCGGAGCCGCGGCGATAAAATCCTGTCCAAAGGCGGCTTCCGCCAATGCCTGGCGCAGAGTGGCGTTGCGCACCACCACGAACTTCCAGGGCTGCAGATTCCCGGCGCTGGGCGCGAGATGAGCCGATTCCAGCAACCGTCCGATGGTGGCGTCGGGGATCGCGGTGGTTTCATAGGCGCGGATGCTGTGCCGCTCCTGGATGGCATCGATGAGATCTTTGGTCAAAAGAAATCCCCTCCTACGGTAAAAGTTTTGGATCCGTTTCAGAAGCCATGAGATAAAGTCTCTTTCAAATTCTTTCAAATCAATTCGACCTGCAAAAGGGTTTAAACGACTTTATCCCTTGCTTCTCTGAGCTTTTGTGTTCACCCTGGCCTTCGGACAGGGTTTACCACAACGCTTTTCGATAGGGTTAGCTTTGCCGGTTTGCCGCGGAAATATTTTGGCGATACGATAGCGCCGGAGCGGCAGCCGCGGAACAATTTAAAATTCTCGGAAGAAAAATTTAACGAAAAAGAAGGAGTTTGGCGGGACTCGTTTAAATATATATACATAGTGTATGTAATTTAAAATAAGTGAAACAAGGGGATCGCTGTGAAACCGGTCGGAAACGCCAGATTGCTGAAGGATATCAATCAGAGTGTCATTTTGAACGCCATTAAGGATCATGAGCCCATCTCCCGGGCGGAGCTGGTGAACCTGACCAAGCTGGCCCTGCCCACGGTGTTGCGGATCGTCAACCGCCTGATCGAAGAGGGGCTGGTCATCGAGATTGGAAAAGCGGATACGAGCTCCGGCCGGAAGCCGATTATGCTGAAGATCAACCCGATCAGCGGGTACCTGGTGGGAGTGAAGATCGGCCGGCGTTTGGTGGTGATTCTAACCGACCGGAACGGCAAGATCCTGGACCAGATCATCGAGCTGACCGACAGCAGCGCGGGCCCCTTGGGCGTGGTGCAGCAGATCAAAAGCATCGTGTACCGGATGATGGAGAGCGATGGGATTCCCAAAGAGAAGATCGCCGGCATCGGAGTGGCGACGCCGGGCTCCCGTTTTAAGACCGGTTCGCTGATCGCCTCATCGGTCTTTGCCGGATGGGAGAATGCCGATTTTGACGGGCTGTTAAAGGAGCATCTGTCCGAATTCACCACCGTATCGCGGAATGTAACCATTTGTGGCGCCATTGGCGAGCAATGGTTCGGCCTCGGCAAAAATGTCAAGAACTGTATCTACATTTATGCCGACGCCGGGGTGGGCGGCGGAGTCATTCTCGACGGCAAGGTCTACTTGGGCCGGGACGGTTATGCCGGTCATATCGGCCATCATGTGGTCCATTTCGAGGGCGAGCCTTGTTATTGCGGCAACCGGGGATGTCTTGAGGCTTATACCAGCACCGGGGCGATCATCAAACAGATCCAGCAGCGGCTCCGGGAAGGAGCCCCATCGATCCTGAGAGAGCATGCCGGCGCGGATTTTGGCAATATCCAGTTCAATATGATCGCCGAAGCTTGCCAATGCAACGATAGTTTGGTGGTGGAGACGCTGACCCGGGCGGGGCGGATTATGGGGGTCGGGATCGCCAATTCGATCAATATGTTCAATCCGGACCTGGTGATCCTCGGCGGCGAGGTCTGTTGTTCCTGCCCGCTCTTTACCGAGGAAGCGATCCGGGTCGCCCGAGAGAACACCTTTGCCCTGAAAGCGAAAGATATCGAGATCGTGGTCAGCCAGAGCGAACAGCCCGAGGTGATGGGCGCCGCCGCATTGGTCATGAACGAAATTTATAAGAAACCCGAAGTGTGATGAAGATTATTCAATTATATACATTTTATATGTATATATCAAATTGTAACATTGACCAGATAAGGAGGGAATTTATCAGCGATAGTTTGGCCGAGATTCATCAATCATTTTGAGGAGGTTGGGTATGGCAACTCACATGCAAGCTTGTGCTTCCCCGAAAAACACTTCAAAGCGATCCGCAATTTCCTTGGAACGGATCGGGTTACTGATTTCACTGGTGGTCCTAATCGTGATCTTTGCAATGATCTCACCCTATTTCCTGACGTTGGATAATTTCTCCAATATGTTGCTGTCACTGTCGCTGATCGGGATCGTCTCCGCCGGGATGACCATCGCCATTGCCAGCGGCGGGATGGATATGTCGGTCGGCAGCAATATGGCGCTGACCGGGGTAATCGTCGGGAGCATGCTGCACAGCGGAATGCCGCAAGGGCTGGCGATCGCCGCCGGCTTGCTCATCGGACTGCTGATCGGCGTTTGTAACGGCATTTCCATCGCCAAGGTGAAGATCAATCCGCTCATTACGACGTTGGCCACCATGATTATCGTGCGGGGCATCGCTTTCCTCTACTCCAACGGGCTGTCATTCGGGATTTACGGTACCAAGCCGACTTTTCCGGATTTCGGATTCTGGGGCCGCGGCATCCTTTTTGGCATCCCGGTGCCGGTGATCCTGATGGTTCTGGTGGTGGCGGTAGTCTATGTGGTTTTGACCAAAACTGCGTTTGGCCGGGATGTCTATGCCATCGGCGGCAATGCCGAAGCGGCCCGGGTTTGCGGGATTAACGTGGAGCGCAATACGATCTGGGTTTATCTGATCATGGGCGTCTTGTCGGCCTTTGCCGGGATTATTCTGGCGTCGCGGTTAACCGCCGGCGTTCCCAGCGCGGGGACGGGTTATGAATTGAACGCCATCAGCTGCGTGGTCCTGGGCGGAGCCAGCCTTACCGGCGGTCAGGGCAAGGTGGAGGATACTTTGTTGGCCGTTTTGGTCCTGGGAGTCCTGGGGAACGGCTTTGTGCTGCTGGGCCTTTCCAGTTTTCTGCAGGACGTGGCGCGCGGTTTGATTCTGCTGTTATCGGTGGGAATTGACCAGATGAGGCAGAGGAGGGCGGCTTAGATGGCCTGTGGACCCATTTTACGGCTCGAGGGTGTCTGCAAATCGTTCCCGGGCGTGCAAGCGCTGAATCATGTCTCCTTCGATGTCCTGCCGGGCGAGATCCACGTGCTGATGGGCGAGAACGGCGCCGGAAAATCCACTCTGATCAAAATCATCTCCGGCGTGTACCAAGCCGATCAAGGCAGTCTGTTCGTTGACGAACGGCCCGTCCGGATCAGCTCGCCGAAGATCGCCAGGGAGCTGGGAATCAGCACGGTGTATCAGGAATTGACTTTGACCCCGGCGCTTTCCGTGGCGGAGAACATCTTCATGGGACGTTTGCCGCGCCGCCGCAACAGCGGCTTTGTGGACTGGGCCGCACTGTATCGCCAGACCCGGACGCTATTGGATACTTTGGCGATCGACCTAGACCCAAGGGAACTGGTGGGCAACCTGTCGGTCGGTTACCGGCAGCAAATTGAGATAGCCCGGGCTCTGTCGCTTCAGGCCAAGCTGATCATCCTGGATGAGCCCACGGCGGTCTTGACCGACGAGGAGTCGTCCAAACTCTTCCGCAATATGCAGCTATTGAAGGAGCGGAAGGTCGGGATGATCTATATCTCGCACCGCATGGCCGAGGTGCTCAATCTGGCCGACCGGATCACGGTGATGCGGGATGGCGGCAAAGTCGCCACTATCGCCGGATCGGAAGCCAATTACGATGAACTGGTGCGGTTGATGGTCGGACGCAATATCGATAAGAACCGCTTGGCGAAGCACCCGGTCCGGCGCGATCAACCGTTTTTGGAAGTCGATAATCTATCCCAGAGCGGCGTGGTCCAATCCTGCAGCTTCAAAATCTATCCCGGCGAGATCCTGGGAGTTTATGGACTGGTCGGTTCGGGTCGGACCGAATTGGCCCGGTTGCTTTTCGGACTGGAGAAGTCGACCTCCGGAAGCGTGAAATTAAACGGTACTCCCCTGGCCATTCGCTGCCCCCGCGACGCGATCCGCGCCGGCTTCGGCTTCCTCCCGGAGGAACGGCGGCGGCACGGTTTGGTCCTCAAGCTTGATGTCTCCCGGAACATCAACCTGGCCAACCATGAATACCTCCAATCCGGGGGCTTTGTCCGCGCCGGGCTGGAGAAGTCCCTGGCCGAACAGGGGGTTCGGGAACTGGCTATCAAAACGCCAAACCTGCGGCAATTGGTGGAGAACCTCAGCGGCGGCAATCAGCAGAAAGTGATTCTGGCCCGCTGGCTGACTCATCATCCGCAACCGCAGATCCTGATTCTGGATGAACCGACCCGCGGAGTCGATGTCGGAGCCAAGGCCGAGATCCACCGGCTCATAAAAGAGCTGGCGCGACAAGGAATGACGGTACTGATGATCTCGTCGGATATGCCGGAGGTCCTCACGGTCAGCGACCGGATCATGGTCATGCGGGAAGGGGGGATTGTCGGAGAAATGTTGCAGGAGGAAGCGACGGAGGAGAAGATTATTTTCCTCGCCGCCCATCACCAGGTTTGTTAAAAACGTTGTGATAAACCCTGTCCGAAAGCCAGGGTGAACACAAAAGCTCAGAGAAGCAAGGGATAAAGTCGGTTTTTAAATCTTTTATAGCCGAATCGGTTGGAAAGAGACTTTATCACATGGCTTCGAAAGCTGCCAAATTTGAAAGGGAGGTAGTATCCTGTGAAAAACAAAAGTTTAGTCAAGGTAGTCCTCGGTTTGTTGGCCGCCATGATGATGGTTTCGGTGACGGTCGCGGCGCCCAGGGAAGCATTGGTGGGTTACGCCGTGATGCGGATGGTGGACGAATATTGGGGCAATCAGATTGAGGGGATGAAGCAAGCGATCAAAGAAAGCCGCCAGCCGATTAAATTGGAGATCGCCGACAGCAACAACGATGGCCAGGCCTGTCTGCAGAATGCCCTGAGCCTGATCGGCCGCGGGGTTAAAGTGTTGATGGTCAGCACCCCGGATCCGAAGATCGGCGGCGCGATTATGGAAGCGGCCAAAAAGAAGAAAATCCCGGTCATCTCTTCCGACGTCTACATCGAAGGCTCGTATTTTCTCACCCATGACGAGGTCAAGGCCGGAGAATTGATGGGCGAATATGCCGGCAAGTATTTCAATGCCAAATTCAAAGGCCAAAAAGCCAAAGTGGCGATCCTGACCCATGCCGCGGTGGCTTCCCAAGTCAACCAGCGGATCAGCGGTTTCAAAGCCGCTTTCACCAAGGTGGTGCCGAATGCCGTCTATCTGCCGGTGATGGACGCCGAAGGGCTACGCGAAAAAGGCGCCAATGTGATGGCCGACATCCTGACCGCTCACCCTGACGTCAACATCATGTTCGGCATCAATGACGATATAACCCTCGGCGCCGCGTCGGCGGTGGAAGCCCGGGGAATGTCCGCTAAAGTCGCCTGCTTCGGACAGGGCGGCATCGGCGAGGCGAGCTTCCAGGCTTTGCTGGACACCAACAGCCCCTTCAAGGCCACGACCGCATTCATGCCCAACGGCCACGGCCGGGCCGTCATTCAGCAATATATCATTCCGTTGCTAAACGGCAAAAAGGTGCCGGCGAAAGTCTTCTCGCCGTTAAAAGTGGCTGACGGCAGCAATGCCAAAGAATTTTTGAAATAGCATCAGAGTGGGTTTCCGGCGGAGGGCAAAGGTTTTTGCCCTCCGCGAAATCTTAAAAATTCAGAGGATGGCGAGGTTTTGGGTTTGAAAGGACTCATCACGGATATTCAAAGATTTTCACTCCATGACGGACCGGGGATCCGGACGACGGTTTTCTTCAAGGGTTGCAATCTGAACTGCGCCTGGTGCCATAATCCGGAGACGATCAACCCGAAACCGGAGCTATTGTATTACGAAAGCCAGTGCCTCGGCTGTCTGCATTGTATTCCGGTATGTCCGGCCGGCGCCCAGCGGGCCGTCGACGGGCAACACCGTTTTGAGCGCGACCGTTGCATCGCTTGCGGCCGCTGCGCGGCGGTCTGTTATCCGGGCGCGGCGGTCCTGGCCGGCCGGGAAGTCTCCGCCCAGGCGGTGTTGGAAGAGATATTGCAGGATCGCGCTTATTACCAGCGTTCGGGGGGCGGAGTGACCTTGTCCGGCGGCGAGGTGTTGGTCCAAAAGGACTTCGCCCGGGAAATCCTGGCGCTCTGCCGGGAACAGGGGGTGCCCACGGCCATCGAGACCAATCTCTGCGCGACCTGGGAAGATCTCCAAACGGTACTGCCCCTGACCGATCTGTTGTTATTGGATGTGAAACATTGGGATGCCGCGGAACACCGGCGCTGGACCGGCGCGGATAACCGCCTGATCCACGAAAACCTGCGGCACCTGGCCCAGGTTCAGGTTCCGTTGATCATCCGGACGCCGGTGATTCCCGGCGTCAATGATTCCGAACCGGTCATCGCCCGCATCGCCGAGTGCCTTGCCGGGCTGCCCAATTTGTTATATTACGAGTTGTTGCGATTCAACCCGTTGGGCGAGAACAAGTACCGGGCGTTGGGGCGGGAGAACCCGTTCCAGGGTGCCGCCTGGCTCCCCGAGGCGACGATGGAATGTCTGGCGCGAGCGGCGGAGGGGTATGGGATCCGGGTCAAGCGGGACTGACGGTATTTTTTTGCGAAGGAGAAGCGGAGATGAAGGATTTTATTGTCAAAAACTATCTCAATCAAATTCCGGCGGACCGCCGGCTGAGCTATGATGAGCGCCTCACCGTCCTGCGGGAGCGGAAGATCGCCCAGACCGAGGAGAAGGTGCGGCGCGAGGGCGGCCTGAATGAGGATGATTACGGCCGGATCGTCGCTCCGGCCGATTTTCAATGGTCGATCCTTCCCAACCATCCCGATGGCTCCTTCTACGGTTACCGGGGCTGGGCGGAGAATTTCGCCGCTCTGCTGAGCAAGCATCCCATTTACGTCGATCCGCTGGACGCTTTCTCCGGCAAATGGATCTTCTTTCTGTCGCGGTTGAAAGGGCCGATCTGGCCGCCCGAATTCGATTATTCCCACTTGCAGCCGGCCTTCGACCGCTACAACATCATCTGCGGCATCGGGTCCGACGCCCATTTCGCGCCGGACTACCGGATCGGGCTGGAACTGGGCTGGGGCGGACTCCTGGAGAAGCTCCGCCATTACCAGGCGTTGCACGGGCCGGAGCACCAGCCGTTTTACGAGGCGGAGCAGCAGACGATCCGGGCGGTGCAGACCTGGATCCGCCGGACGAACCGGGTGATCCGGGAGTTGGCGGCCATCGAACGCCATCCGCAGCTCCGAAAGAATCTGCAGGAGATGTACGAGGTCAACGAATGGGTGGTCGAGAAACCGCCGCGCACTTTGCGCGAAGCCTGCCAGTGGCTCTGCTGGTTCAACATGGCCAGCCGCACCTATAACCGGGACGGGGCCGGCGGGCAACTGGACGAACTGTTGCGGCCCTACTATACCCGGGACTTGGCCGCCGGCCTGATCGACGATGACGCGGCCCGCTTCTACCTGGCCTGCCTGCTGCTGAACGATACCCACTATTACCAGTTGGGCGGGCCCGACCCGGACGGCCGCGATCTGACCAGCCGCATCTCGTATCTGATCCTGGAAGCGGCCCATCAGATCAATACCTCCTGCAATCTGACGATCCGGGTGCATGACGGGCTCGATCCGCAATTCTTCCTGAAATCTGTCGAATACCTTTTCACCAATAAGAACGGCTGGCCGCGCTATTCGGGGGATAAAGCGCTGGTGGAGGGGTTCACCCGTTGCGGTTTCCCGGCGGAGCTGGCGCGGCAGCGGATCGCGGTCGGCTGCAACTGGATGTCCCTGCCCGGCCTGGAATATACCATGAATGACCTGGTGAAAGTGAACACCGCCAAAGTCTTCGAGGTGGCCTTCCAGGAACTGATGGCGACGGTGGCCCAACCCACTGTGGCGAAGCTGTGGGAGCTTTTCGCGAAGCATTTGCGGCTGGCGGTGGAGGCCACCGCGCGGGGGATCGCCTTTCACCTGGAACACCAGGCCGACAACGAACCGGAACTCATGCTGAATCTGCTCTCGCACGGGCCGGTGGAGAAGGGCCTGGATGTCGCGGCCGGCGGCGCGCAATTCTATAATATGGCCATCGACGGGGCCGGCATCGCGGTGGTGGCCGACTCCTTCGCCGCGCTGGAGACGTGGATCGAGCAAGAAGCCAAGATCAGCTGGTCTGGCCTGGCCGGGCAGTTGCGGGCCGATTACGCGGGAGTCGAGGGGGAGTATATCCGGCGGATGATGCAACGCGCCCCCCGTTACGGCGAGGGGGATTCGGCGGGGGACGCCTGGGGCTGGCGGATCTCGGCCCTCTTCACCGACCTGGTCCGGGAGCAGAATGGCCACTATCCTTACAATTTCATTCCCGGCTGGTTCTCCTGGGCCAATACCATTGATTTCGGCAAGGCGGTCGGCGCGACGCCCAACGGCCGGCGCGCCGGGGAGCCGATCAATCATGGCGCCAACCCCTTGCCTGGCTTCCGGAAGGACGGGGCCGTCACCGCGCTGGCCAATACCGTGGCCGCGATTCAGCCCGCGTACGGCAATACCGCTCCGATCCAGCTGGAACTCGATCCCAAGCTGGCCGGGGACGCGGAGTCGGTCCAGAAGATCGCCGACTTGATCCGGGCCATCTTTGATAACGGCGCGACCCTGTTGAACATCAACATCATCGACAAGGCCAAGATCCTGGCGGCCCATCAAGATCCGTCCCAATATCCCGATCTGGTGGTGCGGGTGACCGGGTTTACCGCGTATTTCGCGATGCTGTCGCCGGATTTCCGGCAGCTGGTGGTGGACCGGATCATCGAGAGTTGAGCCGGCACTGTGGCGGGGAGCTGCTTTTCTTAAAAATATTCCATGGCTGAAGCAGGATTATGAAGGAAATTTTGGAATATATAAGTTGAATTAAATTTCTAAATAAGCATCATGAAGCATCATGTCCCGTAAGCCTTCCATGATGGAGAAATTAAGGAATTTAATTCAACTTATTACCGCTGTATAGGATGAAATAAATTCCGCTTTGATTTCATTTGCATTCGGCCTTAGGAATGCAAATCTAGTTAAGAAATTTATTTCATCCTATATGGCTCCATGGGGTGATCGGCCATGGATAGTTTGAGCCTGGATAAGATTCCGCTGCTGTTGATCTTTTTCGTGCCCGGATTTATCTCCTTGAAAGTCTTCGAACTGATGGTGCCCGGCGAGAAACGCAACTGGCAGGGGGCGCTCTTTGAGGCCATCGGGTTCAGCTGCATCAACTTTGCGCTGACCTTCTGGGTGTTTTTCCCGATCAACTCGGCGGACTTCTACCGCCGTCATCCGTTCTGGTTTTACCTCATTCACTTCGGGATCCTCTTCATTCTGCCGATCATCTGGGCGATATCGCTGAACGCCCTCCTGAAGCTGGACTTTTTTGCGGGGAAGATTGTCGAGCTGGTCCCGACCGCCTGGGATTACTTTTTCAGCCAGCGCAAAGCCTGCTGGATTTTGGCCAGGCTGAAGAGCGGCGACCTCATCGGCGGGCTCTACGGCAACGGCTCTTTCTCGGCCAATTTCCCTTACCATCAGGACATTTATATCTCCGAGGTCTGGCGGATCAGCGAGACCGGCCAGTTCTTGGAGCGGGTCCCCCAGACCAAGGGCGCCTGGATCCCCAAGAAGAGCATCGAATTGCTGGAGTTCTTCGATCTTCAGGAGCTGGAGTTGCCGACCGCGGCGGCGGAAACGGCGGCGGCCCGGAGCGATGAGCCGCGGCGCGCCGCCGGGTCGAATGCTCCAGGGTACCAACCGGTGGCGCTTGAGCCGGCTCTCCCGGCGCCGCCGTCGGGCGGAAGCGGTGTCAACAAAAAAACCTCTCCCGATGTATACTGAGGGTCAAACCGGTCAAGAATTCACCCGTAAGCATCTATTTTTTGCAACGGAGCCATGGCGGATAAGATTTGCGGCAGATGACGAACGCTTGAATGTTTTTTTCGCAAATCGGGCGCTTCCAAATACGGCCGTTGCATCCATGCGGAGCGTGAATCTTGATGACAGGCAATTTGAAAAAAGTGATCAAGGGCTATCAGCCCCGGACCAATAGCAAGGCTACGGTCAAGCCGCCGCAGGGCGGCACCGGGTTGGTATCCAAAAGCAAAACCAAATGAGCTTTTTCCCCAAGGCCAAGTCGCGCAGCCCCAAAGCCAGGAGGGCTTATAATGTCTGAACCATAATTCGCCTGATGATGGAATTCGCTTGGGTTTTATTAATCATGCCAATCCTCCAATCCTATAAATCAAGGTTCAAGATAGGCTGGGCTTCCGTCGGGAACTGCCCGTGCTGCAGACATAGATAGGCGAACCATGTTTACCCACGCAGCGAAGGTATGCCCTTTTTACGGCCGCCGCAGCAGGGGTCCAGCCAAGTATTTTCGGTTTATTTGTCCCGCTTACCCCGCAAAAATTTATTTTAAAAACTATACTTTCGGCTAGTGCCAATTCAAACGTCAATTGTTACAATAAAGCCATCTTCCATGACGCAGTATTATTTTGCAAGCGGTTTCCGAGGGGGGTCGATCGCCGGCTCGAGGGGTTGCGCCGATTCGTTCCGTGCCTTTCTGTACCACCCATTCAAGAATCAGAGGAGGATAAAGATGCACAAACTGACCTTGGTTTTCACGATCGCGGTTTTGATGCTGTTGGGCGCGGCGGCGTCCGCCATGGCAGGAAGCCAGGATTTTACGCTGGTCAATGAGACCGGCGTGGAGATTCATGAGATCTATCTCTCGCCCAGCAACTCGAATGATTGGGAGGAAGATGTTTTGGGCGACGATGTTTTGGCCGATGGCGAGGAGATCGACATCGAATTCGACGGCAGTGATGAGAAGTACTGGGATCTGATGATCAAGGACAAAGAAGGCAATGATATTACCTGGGAAAAGATCAACCTCAAAGAGACCTCCGTCATCACCCTGCATTATGACGGCAAAAAGGCCTGGGCCGATCTGGATTAAAAGCCAGGAGGGGTAAAGTCTTGGGTTTGGCCGCCGCGCCGAGCCCAAAGGGACTGACTCAATGCGTTTCCGAGCCGGTCCTTTTTAATTCGGGGAGCGCCGGGTGAAGGAAATGATAAGGAGTGGAATTGAATTCTCAACTCAACTATCGCATCGAAAAAGCTAAACCAAAGGCCGAGAATAAGGGATTCTTTTAAACTAAAAACGAGAGTTGACCAAAGGATTTTTTTAAAAAAAGCAACCCCCGGCCAGCCAATGATCAGGGGTTGCTTTTTAATTCGCCGTCACTAAAATTTTCAGGGCACCGGGGCCGCCCTGTTTCGGCAATGCACGATAAGCGCGATGGCCTGGGTCAGGAGTCCCAAAGCGCATACTCCCGGCCAGCCGAAATGGGCATAGTTGTATGAGCCCAGCAGGGATCCGAGCGCTCCCCCGATAAAATACGAAACCATATAAACCGTGTTCAGCCGGTTCCGGGCCGCTTCATCCAGCGCGTACACCCGGGACTGGTTGGAGACCTGGCAGGACTGCACCCCCAGATCGAGCAAGATGACTCCGATGATTAACCCCCACAGTTTGAAGCCAAACATCAAAAAACACAAGTAGGCCGCTGCAATGATCATGATGCTGATGCCCACCGTGAATTTGGGGCTGCGGCGGTCGGCGATCCGGCCCACGATGGGGGCGGCCGAGGCTCCGGTTACGCCGACCAACCCAAACAGCCCGGCGGCGTCCGCGCCCAGATGATAATGGGAACTTCCCAATAGAAAGACCAGCGTGGTCCAGAAGGCGCTGAACGCCCCAAAGACCATCGCCCCGTTGAGCGAGGCTTCTCTCAGCACCGGCCGGGTCTTGACCAGCGTCGCCATGGAGCGAAACAACTCCCCGTAGCGCAGCGTCGAGAATGACGGGCACAAGGGGAGCAACCTCCGTAAAAATATCGCGAGAAGGACCATGAATCCCGCGGCGATCAGGTAGACGTTGCGCCAGCCCCAGTATTCCCCCACCAGGCCGCTGAAGGTCCGCGACAGTAAGATCCCGATCAAGGCGCCGCTCATGACCGTTCCGATGGTTTTGCCCCGCTCCCCGGGGGCGGCCAGCTGCGCCGCGAGCGGGACGAGCAACTGCGGCACCACCGAGGTAAAGCCGATGGCGAAAGCGGCAAAGGAGATCCAGCCGACACTGGGCGCCAAAAACATCACCATCAGGGAACAGGCCGCACAGAGCAGCATGATGAGGATCAGGGAACGTTTCTCGCGGATATCCGCGAGGGGCAGAATACACAGCATGCCCAGGGCGTAACCGATCTGGGTCAGCATCGCCACGAAACCCACGCTTACTTGGGTCACATGAAAAGTCGCGGCGATCTCCCCCAGGAGCGGCTGGATGTAATATAAGTTGGCCAAGGTAATGGCGCAGGCCACCGCCATCACCATAACCAAGAATTGATTCAAGGCGGGCTTGGACGGCGGGGCCTCATGGTTCTGGAACGGCATCCGGAAACTCCTTTAGGTTGCATCGGTATTTTATAGCTAATCATACCGCTTATAGTCTACTCGAAGGCAAGAGCTTTTACCAAAATGGAATATATCGTCGTAATGGGGAAGCCGGCAAACTAAAGCCGGTCGTGATGGACATGAAGGGATTGAATTTAACTCATTACCGCTATAGTAGGATGAAATACATTTCGCTTTGATTTCAGTTGCATTCGGCTTTACAATGCAAATCTTCGTAAAGAAATTTATTTCATCCCGTATGGCAGGAATTGGAATGAAACGGCCCGAATTGATCATTCCATCTTCATCGAGAAAGGGCTTTTTCCATGGAACCGATCGATTTTAAACTGCTTTACCAGTACTCGCAGCGGCCCGCGGTCTTCGCCGCGAGCACCGCCTCGCTCTGGGACGACGAGCATATCTCCAAGGGGATGCTCGCGGCTCATTTGGACCCGGACCTGGAGGCGGCCAGCCGGCGCCATGCCTTCATCGACGCTTCGGCGGAGTGGCTGGAGAAGATCGCGGAGCTTCCGGCCGGCGGCCGTATCCTCGACCTGGGTTGCGGTCCCGGCCTGTATGCGGAGCGCCTGGCGGGCCGCGGCTATGCGGTGACGGGGATCGATTTCGCGCGGCGCTCGATCGAGTATGCCAAGGCCCGGGCCCAAGAGCGCGGCCTGGCCATCGACTACCGTTATCAGAACTACCTGACCCTGGAGGAAGAGAACCAATACGACCTGGCCATCCTGATCTATTGCGATATCGGGGTCTTCGCCGACCGGGAGCGGGACCGGTTGCTCCAAAAGATCCATGCCGCGTTGAAACCCGGCGGCCGGCTGGTCTTTGACGTGTTCACGCCGCTGCAATACCGGGATTTCCGGGAGTCTTTCCATTGGGAACACCGGCCTTCCGGCTATTGGCGGCCCTACCCGTACCTCTGCCTCCACAGCCATTACGCCTATCCGGACGAGGACGCTTATCTGGAACAGATTGCGGTGCTCGACGCCGCGGAGCAGCTGGCGGTATACCGCCTGTGGAACCGGGTGTACACCCCCGCCAAGCTGGATGCCGTCCTGAGCGCGGCCGGTTTCGGCAGCATCCGGTATTTCGCGGATGTGGCCGGCAAAGCGTTTGACGAAACCTCCAAGACCCTTTGCGCGGTGGCGCGGAAATGAAGCGGCGCACCGCTGGTTTCCGTCACCGTCCCGTACGGATCTGGTAGAATCGGTGGCGGCGACATATAATTAGGAGTAGGTTTACTCCCAGCGTCTTTCGAGAGGAGGGTCCGGCCCGCATGACGGATTCCCTGCAAAAAGCGATCGATGTCATTGTCCGGGTGGCCCAGCCCGACCGCATCATCTTGTTCGGCTCCCGCGCCAAAGGGGTTCCGGCCGCCGACAGCGACTATGATCTGCTGGTCCTCAAGCGAAATGTCCCCAAACCGCGCGCCCTGTCGCAACAGATCTATCTGAGTTTCAAAAACATCGGCGCGCCGGTGGATGTGATCGTGGCCGATTTGGACAATTATGAGCGGTTGAAGGAAGATCCGCACCTGGTGTATCACGCCGCGGCCAGAGACGGGGTCGTCGTCTATGAAAAATAGCGAAAAGGTAATGGCCTGGCTCAGGCGGGCCCAAAGCAATCTGGCCTTCGCCCAGGCCGGTCCGCTCTCCTCCGAAATCCTCTATGAGGATCTCTGCTTCAATGCCCAACAGGCGGCGGAGAAAGCGCTCAAAGCTTTTTGCATCGCCGCCGGGGTGGCTTTCCCCAAGACGCACGATCTCGGTTATCTGATCGAGCTGCTGGAGCGGGCCGGCATCCTCTTGCCCGAAGAATTGCAGCCGGTGAAGGTATTGACCGACTATGCGGTGGGAACCCGTTATCCCGGCAATTACGATCCGGTGACGGTGGAGGAGTACCGGGCCGCGGCCGGGCTCGCCGGGGAGCTGCTGGCCTGGGTCCGGCGGGAACTCGGCTTGGCCGCGCCATAATCGGCGCTGCGGCGGCTCTGAATCGGGCCGCCCGCGGCGCATGGGGGTTGGAGGATGGAACCAAAACGCATCGTGGTCTTGCTGGGGAGTCCCCGGAAACGCGAGACCTTCCAGGCCGTGCAGCAGTTTGAGCGGGCCTTGCGCGTCGCGTACCGGCCGGAGTTGGATTTTGAATATGTCTGGCTGCGGGATTTCCGGATCGAGCCCTGCGCGGGCTGTTTCGCCTGCCTGTCGAAGGGCGAGGAGTTTTGTCCCCGCCAGGATGACCGGGACTTGCTCCTGGTGAAGCTGTACCGCGCCGACGGGGTCGTCTTCGCCACCCCCAATTACGCGCTACAGGTTACGGCGCTGATGAAAAATTTCCTGGACCGGCTGGCCTTCGTCTTTCACCGGCCGCGTTTTTTCGGGAAGACGTTCATCGCCATCGTGACCCAGGGTGTCTTCGGCGGGAGCGGAGTGGTCCGCTATCTGACCAAGCTGGCCCGGATGTGGGGCTTTCAAGCCGCCCAAGGCGTCTGTATCAATACCATCGCGCCGCGCACCCCGGCCGAGGACGCCGTGCTCCGGCGCAAACTCGGGAGGGCCGCCGTCCGCTTCGCCCGGTGGTTGCGGCGGCCGGGTCCGGCGCGGCCTTCCTATTTCATGCTGACGCTCTTCCGGTTGATCCGTGCGAGTTACCGGGCGGTGCCCGATCCGGCCTCCCGCGACCGCCGCTATTTTCAGGAACACGGCTGGTTCGAGACGGAATATTTCTATCCGGCGCCATTGAGCCCCGGCCAACGAATCGTCGGAGCGCTGGTGGATTGGATGGCGGCGCGCCTGGCCAAGCGGCGCAGCGCCGAATTGGACAGGCGGGCGGGGGAGAGCGAGACGGCCGCCGGTGAACGGCGAAGGCGGGGCGGGTCATAACCGCCCATGCAACCGCTTCATGCCATCCCGGAGTCTGCCCGGACTCGCCGGGCAAAATGATCAACCTGGAAACCCACCTTTTCAACCCGAAGCGCGGCCGGCCCCGCGTTTTTTGTTTTGTTGGGCCAAAGCGCGGCCGGCGCAATGATTTTGTAAGATTTTCTTTATTCGATCCGACAAGGGAATAACGTTTCGCCGCCGAAACAAGAAGGGAGAAACGATTTATAAACCTGGAGGCGATATTTTGCAACTGGTTGTCGACACCCATACGCACACCCTGGTTAGCGGCCATGCTTACAGCACTGTCCAGGAGAATGCCCGGGCGGCCAAGGCGAAAGGCCTGGCGATGATGGCCATGACCGACCACGGACCGGCGATGCCCGGCGCTCCCACCTGGGTTTATTTTGAAAATTTGAAGGTGATCCCGCCGCTGTTGGAGGGGGTCCGGATCATCAAGGGCGCCGAGGTGAATATCACCGATTACCAAGGCCGCTTGGACATCCCCGACACCACCCTGCGCAAGTTGGATTTCGCCATCGCCAGCCTGCACGATCTCTGCCTGATCCCGGCGGGTATCGAAGAGAACACGGCGGCCATGATCCATGTCTTGCGGAATCCCTATATCGACGGCCTGGCCCATCCGGGCAATCCCCAGTTTCCGGTGGCCATCGACCGGGTGGTGGCTGCGGCGAAACAGTATCACAAGCTTATCGAGCTGAATAACCATTCGTTTACGGCCCGGGCGGGCAGCGCGCCCAATTGCCGGGAGTTCGCCGTCCAATGCAAAGCCGCCGGAGTGCGGGTCATCTGCGGCAGCGATGCCCATTTCAGCACCGGGGTGGGCGAGTTTGACCATGTCCGGCGCTTGCTCGAAACCGTGGCCATGCCGGAGGAACTCATGCTGAACGCCTCGGCGCCCCGTTTCGAAGCCTATTTGCAGGAGCGGAAGGAACGGATCGCCAAGGGAGATCCCGGCCGGTGAGGCCCGGAACTTTCGCGCCTCCGTTTTGCGTTTTTTTGGTTATCTTCAAGCCCCACAAGCCCGCCGCTGCACTGCCGGCGGGCGCTTCGTTGATTCGCCCTCCAATCGTTTTTCGAAGTTTCCCCGCCGCTCGCACGCAGGGTTGATTTCACTTTCGGCTGAAAATGAATATTGAATACAAGGGCCCGGCGCGTACATTTGCGGCGGGCCTTTGCCTGATTGAAACGGAACAACTGTAAGATGTGAAAAAGTGATATTCGCGCAAAGATTAAATCCCACTTAATGAGTTATTAATTTCAGACGGATACAATGGGAGTCGAATTAAAAGCCATGTGATAAAGTCCTCAAATTCGGAAATCACTCTTTCAAAGGATTAAAATCGACTTTATCACTTGCTTCTCTGAGCTTTTGTGTTCACCCCGGCCTTCGGCGGGGTTTATCACAACGTTTTTAAAAGCCATGGGATAAAGCGAGAGCGGATGACGATACTGCACAATATTTATATCGCTTCTCCGGTGCTATGGGCTTTCCCGCTGGAGCAGGTCATCGCGATCGTCCACGGGCGAGGTATCGGCGGCGTGGAGGTCTGGGCGGAGCAGGTTTGGTATCACCGGAGTTCCATCCGGGAGATCGTTCGCCTCAAGGACCGCTTTCAGATGAATCTGACCTCCCATGCGGCCAGCTGGGATCTGAATATTGCCGCCTTGAACCGCGGCATCCGCCGCCAATCGATCCGTCTCGTCAAACGATCGATCCTGCTGGCGGAGGCGATCGGGGCTAACAACATTACGATTCACCCAGGCCGGCTTACGCTTTCTGCCACCTGGACGGACTGGCATTTTGCCGTATTGACGGAGAGCCTTCAGGAGATCAGCACTTTTGCCCAAGCACATCAAGCGGTGATATCTGTTGAAGTGATGGAACCCGTCAAAAAAGAGTTCATCATTGACGCGCCGGCGGTGAACCGGCTTCTGTCACAATTGCCGGATTCGGTCATGGTCACGTTGGATGTCGCTCATCTGCCGCGCCAGACGGATTTTGACGATTATTTCGCAAAAATCAAGCGCATCAACAAGATTCACCTCAGCGACCGCAGTCAAGACCGGTATCATCTGCCGCTCGGCCAAGGTGATCTGGACTGCGCGGCGTTATTGAATGGTTTACGAGACTCCGGCCTGCCGTTAGTCATCGAAGGTCATGACGACCGGAAGGATCAGGCGGTATTGCGGGAAAACCTCGACTTTCTGCGGCGCTGGTTGGATTCAATAACAAAATAAGGAGTGGCTTGGATGAGCGGGATGAGACGAAAAAGTATCTGGATGACCCTGATGTTGGGAGTATTGACGCTGTCAACCGCCTGGTTTAACGCGGGAGTCAAAGCGGCCAATTCTTCCGGCGCCGACCTGAAAATCACCGGGAAGATTCTCTTGTACACCTCCCAACCGGACCAGGACGCCCAAGGCTTGGTCAGTGCGTTCCTGAAAAAGTATACCCAGGCAAAGGTGGAGATCTTCCGGTCCGGGACCGAAGAAGTGATCAGTAAACTGTTGGCCGAGGCCAAAGCCGGTTCGGTCCAGGCCGATGTCTTATTGGTGGCCGATGCCGTGACCTTTGAGCGGCTGAAAGAACAGAATCTGTTAATGCCCTACCGTTCGCCGGAGCTTGCCAAGATACCCAAAGCTTATATCGATAAGGACGGAATGTATACGGGCACGAAGATCATTTCCACCGCCTTGATTGTCAATACCAAAAGCGTAACCAAAATGCCGAATTCCTGGCGCGTGCTGACCGATCGGGCCTCCAAAGGGAAAGGCATCATGCCCAGTCCGCTCTATTCGGGCGCTGCTGCGTATACGCTGGGCGTGCTCATCCGCAAGGACAACTTCGGCTGGGATTATTATAAGGCGCTTAAGAGCAACGAGATCGCCATCACCCAAGGCAACGGCGGAGTAATCAAGTCAGTGGCGGCCGGTGAGAAATCCTACGGAATGGTAGTGGACTATATGGCGGCCCGAGCTAAGGCGGAAGGTTCGCCGGTGGAGCTGATCTACCCCAAGGAAGGCGTTACCGCGGTCACCGAGCCGGTCGGCATCGTCAAGGGCACCAAAAATGCGGCGCTGGCCCAAGCGTTTGTGGACTTCGTCTTGTCGGCGGACGGCCAGAAACTGGCGACCCAGATGGGTTACACGCCGCTGCGGGCGGGAATCAAAGCGCCTCAAGGTTTAAAGACCGTTAAAGGGATTAAAGTCATCGCTGCCGATATCAGTGAGTTGTACAAGAACCGGGACAATGACAAAAAACAGTTTTCAAGCATCTTTGAGCAATGAACCGAGGGGTAATGAATGGCTGACGACAGCGTCTTAAATGCGAACCACGGGGAGAAAAACCAGAGCGACCTGCTTTTTCGCCCCTTTTTCTTTTCCGGGAACTCCGGGAAAGGTTGGACCTGGGTAGCCCTGGCTTTGGTGATCATCGTCTTTTTCCTGCCGGTGTTGCGGCTGATCTGCTTGAGTTTCAGCGCCGCCCAAGGCATTTCCCTCGAAAATTACCGGCAAGTTTTGAGTGAAACCGCTACCTGGAAGATCCTTAAAAATACCCTGATCATCACCGGGGGCGCCACCTTGCTGGCGTTGCTGTTCGGGGTGTTGGCGGCCTGGCTGGTGGCATACAGCGATATCCGCGCCAAAAAATTGCTGCAAACCCTGATTGTTTTGCCCCTAATCATTCCTTCCTACATCATCACCCTGGCCTGGACTCAGTTGCTGAGTCCAGGGGGAATGGCCGCCCGAATCCTGGCGTTGCTGCCAGGAAACATAAAGCCCTGGAATATCTACAGTTTCGGCGGGATCATCATGATGATGGGGATTTCCTATTATCCGCTGGTTTACTTGTTGACCCGCGACGCGCTGCGGCGGATCTCCCGCGACGCGGAAGCGGCGGCCCGGGTCGCCGGACTGAATAAAACGCAGGTATTGTTGAAGATAACTCTGCCGCTGGCATTGCCCGGAATCGCCGGCGGCGGCTTGCTGGCTTTTCTGGCCAGTCTCGACAATTTCGGGATCCCGGCCTTTCTGGGGATTCCGGCGCGGATTAATGTCTTAAGCACCTATATTTATCAGCAGATCATCGGCTTTGGGCCCTCGGCATTCGCTCAAGGCGCCGCCCTCTCGGTGCTGCTTGGCCTGATCGCCTTGGCCGGCACCGCGCTGCAATGGTGGCTGGTACGAAAACACCATCACCTGGAGACGGTGGGTGAGGATCGGCTGCCCCGCTTGGCGCTGGGCAAGTGCCGGCCCTGGGTCGAGTTCTTGTTCGGATGCTTTCTGATCGGCGGCAGCGTCGTACCGTTGGTGGCCATGGCCATGGCTTCGTTGATCAAAGCCTACGGATTGGACTTCACGCCCGTTAATCTGACGCTCAAACACTATCATTTCATCCTGTTTGAGAGCCAGAAAACCCAATACGCGCTGCGCAACAGTTTGCTGCTGGGCCTGGCCGCCACGCTCATCTGTCTGTTTTTCGGGACGGCGCTGGCTTATTACCGGATGCGCCGGGCTTCCCGCTTCGGCAAACTGGTTGAGCTGGTGGTGGGGATCCCCTACGCCCTGCCCGGAATGGTGCTGGCCCTGGCGATGATCTTCAGCTGGATGGAGCCCCTGCCGGGTTGGAACCCGGGCATCTATGGCAGCATTTGGATATTGGTCATCGCTTACGTCACCCGGTTTATGATCTTACAGGTCCGGGGCAGTATTGCCGCGCTCATGCAAGTGGACCCGTCGATGGAGGAAGCGGCGCGGATCTGCGGCGCCGGCATGCCGGCGCGCTGGCGTAAGATCCTCGTTCCGTTGCTGTTGTCCGGCATCTGCAGCGGCGCGTTCTTGGTGCTGATCTCGGCTTTGACCGAGTTGACCTTATCCTCGCTTCTGTGGTCGAGCGGCGCCGAGACGATCGGGCTGACGATCTTCAATTTTGAGCAGGCCGGTTTTGTGACCTACTCGGCCTCCTTCTCCACCTTGGTGGTAATGTTGATTCTTGCGGCAGGCCTCCTGCTGCGGATCCTGCAAAAATTTTGGCAAAGCAGAGTGGTGCGCGAATGAATACCGAAATGATTCAAGTCAGTAAAAGGTTCGGCCGGTTTGAGGCGCTCAAAACGATCGATCTGACCATCGAACCGGGGGAGTTTGTAGCCGTGCTCGGTCCTTCCGGCTGTGGTAAAACGACCTTGCTTCGCCTGCTGGCCGGATTTGAGGCGCCCAGTTCGGGAAGGATTCTGATTCATGGGGTGACGGTCAGCGACGAAAATGAGATGTTGCCGCCCGAAGTCCGCAACATCGGAATGGTCTTCCAGTCTTTCGCCCTGTGGCCCCATATGAGTGTCCGGGAGCACTTGCGCTTCCCGATCCGCTATCATAAGTATACGCCGGCGGCGGTTCGAAAGCGTGAAGCGGAACGGATTGACGAGGTGCTGGCCCTGGTTGGGCTCAGCGAATTGGGGCAGCGGATGCCCAATCAATTATCCGGCGGCCAGAAACAGCGGGTGGCGCTGGCCAGGGCGATCGTCGCCAGACCTTCCTTGCTCTTAATGGATGAGCCGCTCAGCAGTTTAGACGCAGAACTCCGCCTGAATATGCGTCAAGAGATCCAAAACATTCATCGTTTGACCCAGACCACGATTGTTTATGTGACGCACGACCAAGCGGAAGCCCTGGCTATGGCGGATCGCATTGTCATTATGAAGGACGGCCGGATCGAACAGGCCGGCCGGCCCGAGACGATTTATAGCCGGCCGTCGACCGAATTCGTGGCCCGGTTTGTGGGGAAAGCCAATTTGGTGAAGGGAAAGTGGGACGGTGATCGCTTCTTCCCCGGCTGCGCTGCGCCGGGCATCACCTGGAACGGCGAAACGGTCGCGGCTGAACTCCGCAGTCAAGGATTATTTCCGGTAAGGCCGGAACAGTTTTTGATCACTCCGGATCGTCCGGGGATTCCCGGCCGGATTAAAAACGTGCAGTATCAAGGGAAGGAGGTTCATTACACCGTTGCGGTCATGGACGATTATTATGAAGTCCATTGTGCTGCTCTCCGCCGGTACACCCTTGATCAAGAAGTATCGCTGCAAATCGATTTGGGGCCGGAACCTTGAAGATTGTAGCTGCCGGTCTCCGCGGCCATTGGGCGGGGAGCGGATTGCGGTTAGCGAATTTTAATCCGGCGGGAAAAATAACCCCGTCGCGGAATAAATTTGAAGGTGATCCCGCAGCTATTGGAGGGAGTCCGGATCATCAAGGGCGCCGAAGTGAATATCACCGATTACCAAGGCCGCTTGCACATTCCCGCCTATTTGCAGGAGCGGCAGGAACGGATCGCCAAGGGGGATCCCGGCCGGTGAGGCCCGGAACTTTCGCGCCCCGTTTTGCGTTATCTTGGTTATCATTGCCAACCCAGCGATTGACATTCTTGCCATGATCCGCTCCTGGCCGCGTGGCAACGGGCGGCCGGGCGTGCGGCGGCGGCGGTGAAATCCAGGATGGCGCGAGGTGGAAAGACCCCATGTTCGATAAGTTGAAAGCCTTTGGCAGGGAAAAGATCCCCGGCGTTTGCGGGAAGACCCGCTGGCTTGGCAAGGCCTGGCGAGAGTTGTGGCAGTTTGGGCTGGTCTTTATTCTGACGTTCTTCGTGATCCAGCCGTTCGTGATCGCCTCCTACGATACGCCGACCGGTTCGATGGAGCCGACGATCATGACCAATACCCGGTATTTGGCGTTGCCTTCGGTATACGGGGGCTTTGTCCGATTCACAGCGATTAAGCTGCCGGGGTTCCGGCCGATCCGGCGCGGCGCGATTGTCATCTTCAAGTTTCCGCGGGATGAAAGTCAAAACTTTGTCAAACGGGTGATCGGCCTCCCCGGCGAGGAGGTGGCGATCCACGGGAAAACGGTGTGGATCAACGGGCAAGTGCTCCGGGAACCCTATGCCAGCTTTGATAATACCGTGACGGACGATTCCCGCGCGGACTACGGTCCGGCGGTGGTGCCGCCCGGCCAGCTCTTCGTCCTCGGCGACAACCGCGATAATTCGTGGGACTCCCGCTACTGGGGTTTCGTGCCGGTCGCAAATGTCTTTGGGACGCCGCTGCTGACGTTCTGGAGCTATGACGGGGAGCGGCACCGCCTCCGTTTCCGGGAGATCTTCAAAATCCTCCGCTAAGCCCCGTAAGCCCGCCGTTGCACCGCCGGCGGGCGCTTCTTTTTTTCGACCTCCCATCGTTTTCCCAAGCTTCATTGCCGCTCGCGCGGGCAGTTGACCGGGGCACCCGGGCAACTGCTTGAATGGCTCAAGCAGATGCCTGGATCATTCGTGCCATTCCTTGGATGACTTCAGTAATCGCTTTGCTCATTCAAGCAGTTACTTGAGCCACTCATGCAGATGCTTGAGTCACTCAAGTAACTACTGGAATGATTCATGTAGATGCTTTGGTCACTCAAGTAACTACCGGAATGATTCATGTAGATGCTTTGGTCACTCAAGTAACTACTGGAATGATTCATGTAGATGCTTTGGTCACTCAAGTAACTACTGGAATGATTCATGCAGATGCTTGAGTCACTCAAGTAACTACTGGAATGATTCATGCAGATGCTTGAGTCACTCAAGTAACTACTGGAATGATTCATGTAGATGCTTTGGTCACTCAAGTAACTACCGGAATGATTCATGTAGATGCTTTGGTCACTCAAGTAACTACTGGAATGATTCATGTAGATGCTTTGGTCACTCAAGTAACTACTGGAATGATTCATGCAGATGCTTGAGTCACTCAAGTAACTACTGGAATGATTCATGCAGATGCTTGAGTCACTCAAGTAACTACTGGAATGATTCATGCAGATGCTTTGGTCACTCAAGTAACTACTGGAATGATTCATGTAGATGCTTGAGTCGCTGCAGCAATTACTTCGATGACTCAAGCCATTCCTTTGATCAGCCAAGCAAGTACTTGAGCGACTCATGCCAATGTTTTGGCCGTCGCAGCAACCGCTCGACAGGCTCCGGAGAGCCCGGGGATGCTTACGCCCGGTGCTTGGCGATGAAAGTGGCCACCCCTTTGTCGTAGCGGTTGGGGTTCCAGCGCCCGGCCGATCCCGGAACCGGCTCCGGTGATCACGGCGACTTTTTCACGCAAATCTTTCATTTTTGGACCTCCTTTGAGGACGACTGAATCGATAGCCGTTTGCATATCAGCGGCTATACCGCGCGGTATAGGAAGGCGAGGCGGAATGGATTGATCCCGGCCCGCGGGGCGGGAGCCTAGCAGTAGATTCCGTGCATAAACTGGCGGACCGCGTTGCCGGCCAGTCCGGCGCGGAGTTCGATATAGCCGTTGAGGGCCAAGCCGATATAGGTATTGACGGTGCCCAGGAAGGTGGCGGCCAAGGCGAGTTCGCGGCCGCGCATCTTGGCGTGGTGGGCGGCGGCTTGCCGGAAGAGTTCCTCCAGCGCCAGATGCAGTCGTTCGTTGAGTTGCCGGACCGCCTGATTGGCCAGGCTTTGGCGCGGCGCGAAATACATCGCCAGCTGCATCCGGTAAAATTCTTGGTGAGCTTTGGCATAGTCAAAGAGCGCCGCCGCCAGGCGTTCCAGATTCAGCGAAAGGTCGCCCTGATATGCGGCGGCTTCCGATACCAGCCGGAGCAAGGGCTCGCCCCACTCAGCGACCAGCGTCTGTAAAAGCCCCTGCTTGCTGCCGAAATAATAATAGAGCGTCGGCTTGGTGATTCCGGCGGCGTCGGCGATTTCCTGGACGGCGACGCCGTCGTAACCGCGCGCCGCAAATAGCTGTAAGGCCCGGAGCAGGATGATGGAACGGTTATCCATGGCACCTCATTCCTTGGACTTATTTACCAGCCGGTATAGAAAGGATCATCCTTAGAATACGCGGAAAATGAACCGCTTATACGGTGAAAAACTGTTAATATTTTGCCTTTTTCCGACAAAATCCAGAAAAAATTGCTAAACTTTCTGGCCTTTAATCCGATAAATGATATAGGAACTCTGCATGAGGTGATTAATGGTGCTGGACTTTCTTAACGACCCCGCCACCCGCAAGCTGGAGCGCTCCATGGACGCCACAGTCCTCCGCAGTCAGTTGCTCTCCCACAACATCGCCAACGCCAATACGCCGGATTATAAACGGGTTGATCTCGATTTCGCCAGCGTTTTGGCTGATACGATGAACGACGGTTCCTCGCTGCCGCTGACGCGGACTCATCCCCGCCATCTTCCCATGGCGGAAACTTCCGAGGCGGCGCCGGCGTTCCGGGTGACTCGCGAATGGCGGACCTCCACCCGGCAGGACGGGAATAACGTGGATGTTGAGTTTGAAATGGCCCAAGTCGCCGAGAACACTTTGCATTATCAAGCCTTGGGCACCTCTTGGAAACAACAGATGAGCCGCTTGAAGATGGCTATCGAAGGGAGATAACCGATGAACCTCTTCCGCAACTTTGACATCAATGCCAGCGGGCTCACGGCGGAACGGCTGCGCATGGATTTGATCTCCAACAACATCGCCAATGCCAATAGCACGCGTACGCCGGACGGCGGCCCTTACCAAAGAAAGGTTCCGGTCTTCGCCGAAGTGCTCGACCAGGCCTTCGATGCGAATGGACGTCCCGTTTCCCGGGGCGCCGGAGTACGGGTGGCCGCCATTGAGAACGAGAATAAACCGCCGCGGCTGGTTTATGATCCTTCCCACCCCGACGCCGATGCCCAGGGGTATGTAGCGTATCCGGACATCAATCCGGTCGTAGAGATGGTGAATCTGATTACTGCCAGTCGGGCATACGAAGCGAATGTCACGGCCTTCAATTCGGCCAAGGATATCTTCCGGACCGCCCTCGATCTGGCGAAGATCTGATGAGGGAGGCGTGAATAATGGCAGCTTTACCGGTGAATCTGATCAACCCGATTTCACTGAGCCCCACCGAAAGTTTCTTGAAAAAACCCCTCGAACCCGTAGGCCAACCGGTTGAATCCTTCGGCAAGATCCTGGGGGATACTTTGGCGGAAGTGAACCAGTTGCAATTGCAATCCGCCAAGGCCGATGAGCAGTTGGCGGCCGGGACCCTCGATAATGTGCAAGACGCCATGATCATTGCTGAAAAAGCCAGTCTGTCCCTGCAATTGACCGTTCAGGTCCGCAATAAGGCGGTCGAAGCTTACCAGGAGATTATGCGGACGCAGTTCTAAAAGAGCTGTGATTAACCCGGCTAAAAAGCCGGAAGGGTCACAACGATTGCCTGAAGCAAGTGATAAAGTCGTTTTAAACCTTTTTTACAGGCTGATTTTCGTTTTGAGAGACTTTATCACATGGCTTCTAAAAGCGTTGTGATAAACCCTGTCCGAAGGCCGGGGTGAACACAAAAACTCGGAGAAGCAAGGGATAAAGTCGATTTTTAGTCCACCGAAAGGATGACTTGCGAATCGAAGGACTTTATCACATGGCTTCGAATAGGAAATAGCCGTTTCATACCGCGAGAAAGCGTCAGCCTCCGGGCTGGCGGACGTCTTGGTTCCACATGGATTGAGAAATGCCGTGCAGGGTCTTT
Organism: Hydrogenispora ethanolica; assembly: GCF_004340685.1. Classification (NCBI taxonomy): domain Bacteria; kingdom Bacillati; phylum Bacillota; genus Hydrogenispora; species Hydrogenispora ethanolica. The sequence goes on from NZ_SLUN01000015.1 coordinate 66,973, forward strand.
TTTGCCGTGCCTTACGGGGAAGACCGGAATGTCACGGGGATCACGTAAGAGAATTGGTATCTGTTGAAATGAGTCGCCAAAGCAATCCGATTCAAGCATCAAGATGATAATTCTCTGAGTTACAGGAGACCACAGTGAGCGAACTGATTTCGCAAGTGAAAAATATTTGGACCCAGATGGACACCACCAAGCGAGTCGCTACGGTGGTGGTTCTGCTATTAGTAGCGGGTTCGATCCTGTTTATGATACGATGGATCGGTTCCCCCCGTTACGAATTGCTCTACTCTCGTCTGAACGAACAAGATCGCAGCGAGATCATTGCCAAACTTGACGAATTGCGAATTCCTTATCGAACTTCGGCCAGCGGCGGGCTGGAAGTGCCCAACGCCTTGTCGGTCCGGGCCAACCTGCTGAAAGCGGGGATTCCCCGCGGCGGGGTGGTCGGCTGGGAAATTTTCGATAAGAACTCTTTCAGCGCTACCGATTTCACCAACGAGATCAACCGGCAGCGTGCCATCGCCGGCGAACTCAGCCGAACCCTCCAACAGGTCGAAGGGATCCACGACGCGAAAGTCATTTTGAATATGCCGGATTCCACCGAGTACCTGTTCGCCGACGATAAACCCGAAGGGACCGCCTCGGTCCAATTGCAGCTGCGGGCCCCCGGCGTTCTCACCATGGAACAGGTGGAGGCCATCGCCAACCTGGTGGCGGCCAGCACCGGCTTGAAACGGGAAAATATCACGATTATCGATAATTATGCCAATGACCTGACCGCAATGCTCCAGCCGCGCCGCAACGGCAAGCCGGCTCTGAATAGTGTCTCCGACGCTTTCAGCATCAAGTCGGAGTATGAAACGATGGCCGAGAAGCGGATCGAGAGCATGCTGGCGAAAGTGTTCGGCTTCAATAAAGCCGTGGTGCGGGTCAACGCCGATCTCGATCTCGATTATCAAGAGGTTAAGAGCGAGACCTTCGGTGATAAGGGAGTTCCCCGCAGCGAGCAGGAGAAGACCGAAGAGTCTCAGGGGAGTTCCGGTACGGCCAGCGGCATACCGGGAACCGACACCAATATTACGCAGTATAAAACCGATGAAAATCTGGCCGGCGGCTATCGTTCCGATAAATCGGAACGGACCGTGAATTATGAGATCAACAAGGTCGAGGAGTTTCGGATCGCCACCCCCGGCAAGGTCCGCCGCATGTCGGTCGGGGTTTGGGTCGATGGCAATCTTCCGGAAGCGGTCCGGCAGAAAGTGCTGAATACGGTGGGCGCGGCCATTGGCTATAGCGAGGAGCGCGGCGACCGGTTGACGGTGGAAACCATCAGCTTTACCCAGCCGGCGCAGGAGCAAACTCCGAAACCCGATTATACCATGGCGTACCTTATCGGAGCCGGGCTCTTGCTGCTGCTCATCATCGGCGGGCTTATCGTCAGGTCCCGTATGAAACCCAAACCCGAACCCGAGCCGGTCGAGGTCGGTTCGACGATCGATCTGGTCGCCGATGAGGCTGTGACCGAAACAGCTGCCGCCGAAGAGCTTTCGCTGGAAGAGCAGCTCAAACAGAACCGCCAGGCCGAGTTGGAACGGTATGCCAAGCAAAACCCGGAAGATATGGCGGTGCTCCTCAAGACCTGGCTGTCGGAGGACAATTAGGGCAACTGTTTTTGCGTGCCCCTTGCGGTAAAGCTTTTCGATTTCCAATCCAATGAATGCAACTTGGTGTTATTGGAGTGACTCGAGTGAAATTGCAGGAATTATCAGGAAAACAGAAAGCGGCAATCCTGTTGCTCTCCTTGGGAACCGACGTTTCGGCCCGCGTCATGAAGCATCTGCGGGAAGACGAGATTGAGGAGCTTAGTCTGGAGATTGCCAATTTGCGCCGGGTTCCGAATGATTTGAAGGATAAAGTGCTGGAGGAATTTCACCAGATCTATTTGGCCCAGGAGTATATTCTGTCGGGAGGTGTCGAAAACGCCCGGGAACTTTTGGAGAAAGCGGTGGGGCCGCAAAAAGCGGATGAGATTATGTACAAACTCACTGCGTCCCTGGCGATTCGACCCTTCGATTTTGCCCGCAAGACCGAACCCGGCCAGTTGTTGAATTTTATCCAAAACGAGCATCCGCAGACCATTGCCCTGGTGATGGCTTATCTCAGTCCCGAGCAGGCGGGGATCATTCTATCGGCCCTGCCGCCCCAGCAGCAGGTGGAAGTCGCCAAACGTATCGCGACCATGGACCGGACTTCGCCCGAGGTGATCCGGGAGATCGAAGTCGTGCTGGAGAAGAAATTATCCTCCTTTGTGATGCAGGATTTCTCGATTGCCGGCGGCTTGGAATCGGTGGTGACCATTTTAAACCGGGTGGACCGTGGGACCGAGAAGACGATTCTGGAGACTTTGGCCGAAGAGAACCCCGATCTGGCCGACGAGATCAAACGGCGCATGTTCGTCTTCGAAGATATCGTAATGCTGGACAACCGTTCGGTACAGCGTTTCTTGCGCGAAGTGGATACCAAGGACCTGTCGCTGGCTTTGAAGACCGCCAGCGACGAAGTGAAGGATCTGGTCTTCCGGAACATGTCCAAACGGGCGGTGGAGATCCTCAAGGAAGATATGAATATGCTGGGTCCGGTGCGGCTGCGTGATGTGGAAGACGCCCAGCAACGGATCGTCAATGTCGTCCGTCAGCTGGAGGATTCCGGCGAATTGGTGATTTCCCGCGGCAAGGAGGATGAGATGATTGTCTAAACTGATCAAATCCAGTTATTGGACTGAAACATTGCCCTGCCGGCTGGAACCCGTGGATCTGGAAGCTTTTTTACAGGATGAAGAGTTTGACGAGGACTTGGAAATCCACGTCGAAACCTCGGCCGATCCTGTTGAAGGCCCCGCTGTAACGGAGCGGCTTGAGAGTCTCATCCGGGATGCTCGTCGCGAAGCCAAGGAAATTACCGGGTTGGCCGAGAACGAAGCCCGGACGCTTATCGACGATGCCAAGCGGGAAAAAGAGGAGTTGCTGCAGCATGCCCGGGCCGAAGCCGAGCGGATTCTGGCGGAGGCCCGCGACCAAGCGCTTAAGCTGCGGGAGGATGCCCGACGCGAAGGCGAAGCGGCCGGGAGAAAGGAAGCCCGGAAGGAGTGGTCGGCGAAGCTGACCGAAGCGGCTCAGCTGATCGCCACGATCGAAGCGGAACGGCTGGAACGGATCGCCGGTTCCGAACCGGAATTGTTGCGGTTGGCGGCGGCAATTGCCGAAAAGATCATCGGCGCCGAATTGACGACCGACCCCCATCAGCATCTGGAGCTGGTTCGCAATGCGCTTTCCCGGGTGGCGAATGCCAGTTCCATTTTGCTCAAAGTTCATCCGGAAGACGCTCAATGGCTGAGCGAACACCTGCCGGAACTGCGGGAAGTCTTTCAGGGACCGACCCCGCTACAACTGGAGAATGATGAGACGATACCCCGCGGCGGCTGCTACATTGAAACGGAGCGTGGCTCGGTGGATGCGCGAGTCAAATTACAGCTGGAGCGTTTGTTGAATGAGTTGCTGAAGGCGGGTACTGGAGTATGACTTCTTCCACATGCCCGCCGTTTTCATCTTCGAAATACCTGTCGCGCCTGGCTGATTTCGATCCGGTCTGCCGCTTGGGCCGGGTGGATCAGATCGTCGGACTGACCATTGAAGCCGATGGACCCGCTGTGAATCTGGGAGAACTCTGCTTCATTCAGCGCTATGACAGTCCCCATTCTCTCCCGGCTGAAGTCGTCGGGTTCAAGTCCGGGCGGGTGCTCTTGATGCCGCTCGGCGAGCTGGAAGGGCTGGCCCCCGGTTCTCAGATCACTGCCACCGGCCAGGTCATCCGGGTTCAGGTCGGGCCGGAGTTATTAGGCCGGATACTCGATGGCTTGGGCCGGCCGATCGATGATGGGAACCCCTTGGAAAGCAGAGAATTCTACCCGATCAGCGCCGCCCCGCCCAACCCCTTGACCCGGCGGCGGATCAGCGCGCCCTTGACGATGGGGATTCGCGCCATGGATTCTTTACTGACCTGCGGCCGCGGTCAGCGGGTCGGGATCTTCGCCGGCAGCGGTGTTGGAAAAAGCACTTTGCTGGGGATGATCGCCCGTAATACCGACGCTGATGTGAACGTCATCGCGCTAATCGGGGAGCGGGGCCGCGAAGTAAGGGACTTTATCGAACGCGATCTGGGTCCCGAGGGCCTTGCGCGTTCGGTGGTGGTGGTAGCCACTTCCGATCAGCCGGCATTGGTCCGGTTGAAAGGGGCGATGGTGGCAACCGCTATCGCCGAGTATTTCCGGGACCAAGGCCGGGACGTGATGCTGATGATGGATTCGGTGACCCGTTTTGCCATTGCCCAACGCGAGGTGGGACTGGCCATCGGAGAACCGCCGACCACGCGGGGGTTTACTCCTTCGGTATTTGCGCTCCTGCCGCGCTTGCTGGAACGTTCCGGGACCGCGGCGGCCGGGAGCATCACCGGTTTATACACGGTGCTGGTGGAAGGGGACGATATGAATGAACCCATTGCTGACGCAGTGCGGGGCATCTTGGACGGTCATATCGTATTGTCCCGCGACTTGGCGCACCGCAACCATTATCCGGCCATCGACGTCCTGGCCAGTGTCAGCCGGCTCATGGTGGAACTGGCTTCCGCCGAACACCGGCAAGCCGCCTCGGAACTCCGGAACCTGCTAGCAACCTATCGCAATCAAGAAGACCTGATTAATATCGGCGCTTACGCCATGGGCAGTAATCCCCGGGTCGATCAAGCCATTCAAATGCAGGAAGCCATCAATGGATTTCTTTGTCAGCGGACGGACGAGAAAGCGCCGTTTCCGACGACGATTGATCGGTTACTGAAAATGTTCGGCGGTGCGAAAAAATGAAAAAATTCAAATTTCGCTTGGAATCGGTTCTCCAATTAAAAGTGCGGTTTGAAGAACTTTGCCTGCAAAAGTTGGGCGCTGCCGAACAATTACGGGAGAAAGCCCAAAATGAATTGGCCGTTTGCCGGGGACGGATCGCGGAAACCCTGAGGTTTTATCGGGAGCAATTACAAAACCGCTTTGATCCGCGGATCTCGGAAAGTTATTATTCCTACTTGAATTGGTTGAATCTGGAACGGGAAAAAGCGGTTTTGCTGTTGGCACAGCGGGAGGCCGAAGTGGCCGAGGCCCGCCAGAGGTTGCTCGAGGCCTCGCGCGAACGACGGGTTGTCGAAAAATTAAAGGAAAAAGCGTACCGCGATTATCGAGCGGAAGAATTGCGGGATGAAATCAATTTTCTCGATGAATTGGGAACGGGCCGTTTTGTTCGAACGGTCGGTTTCAATCAGATGCAGGAGGTCCGGGAGTAGATGGTCCGATTTTTCATCGGTTTGGTCGTGGTGCCGGCGCTACTTGCTGCTGGGCTGGGGGGATTATGGATTTTGAATCAATTCGGCGTGGTACCGTATCAGCAGGTTGTCTTGCAGACGGTGGGTGGTATCGCGGGGATCAAGGATTTGGCCGACACCTACGAATTGGGCAAAAAACGCAGCGCGATATTGAAAAGCCGGGAGCAAGAGCTTCGGCAAAGACAGCAGCATTTGCAGACGCAAACGGCGCGGCTGGATGACGAACGTTCAATTTTTAAAACAACCCGGGACAAATGGGAAAAAGCTCATCCTGAGGCGACGGCTGAAGCCAGTCCCGCCGGCAGTGCCAAAGATTCGCAGAACATTCAAGCAGATCCCAAGGGAAAAGAGTTCCTCGTCACGATCGGCGGAATGAAGCCGCAGAAGGCAGCCGAGGTCATTCAAAAGTTGCCCGAAGAGACGGTTTATATGATCTTGGACGGTTTGGAAGCACGCCGGGTCGCCAAAATCATGGAGAATCTGCCGGCCGACTATTTGGCGAAATTAGCCCAAGAACGTTTGGATAAACACGGAAAACCTTAATTTTTTTATGGGAAATGCCGATACATAATTGGGAAAGGAGGTGAATCAATGCCAAATGTAACGTTTACTCCATCGCTTTTACCGGGTTTCACGGAAAATCCCGCGGTTCCTGCAACCAATCCAAGCACAGGCAGTTCGGCCGGGGAGGGAATCAAAGGCAACCTGTCGACGCAGAAATCGACCGGCTTGGCAGGCGCCCAGGATGCGCCCGACAGTTTTGGTCAAATCATGACCAATACCTTGACCAAAAAAAGCGCCAAGGTTGCCCCGGAGGCTGCGGGGGCAGGAAGCGAGCAACCGCTTAGCAATCAGGAAATCGCTATCATCGCCGCGTTAAACAACGCAATGGGAGTGCCTCTGCTTAACCCATCCGTTCAACCGGAAGAAACGCTTGGGGATGTAACAGAATCAGTCGCTTCGGTCGAGCTGGATGCGACCCTTCCAACCTGCCAGGTTTCCTCCCTTGAGCCGGTTTTTCCCGGAAACAGTCAGCAGGCCGCGACGTTTGCCAACTTAACCAGTCCGGTTTTGCCGGACGACCAGGGGCAGACAAGAGCGCTCCCGTCCTCTGAAACATTACCATTCTCTGACGTGGTTTCTCAACAACAGACGATGGTTATGTTCGACGAAACGGCTGCTCAAAACCTGAGCCAAGACGCTATCCCCTTACCAGAGGCGGAGGCCTTCATACCGGCGACCCCAGCTCCGACTTTATTGCCCGCGGAGATGGCAGCGGGAGTGGCACCGCTACAAAGTCCCACAACCGTCGTATCGTCAGCTCCCGCATTTATTCCATTGTCCGGGATTTCCGGAATGCTGAAAAACGCGGGGAAAATGGCTACCGCGGGGAAAGCGGAGGAGGCGTCGAGGGTTAAAACGACGACTGCCGAATCAGGGCCGTTTTTTGCAGAAATGGTGCAAGGCTCCGTGGAAACTCAGGCCGAATCGAGCGTTTCATGGGTTGGGTTTCAAGGGCAAGGCAAGAGCGCGGGCATGATCGGATTGAATCCGGTGAATTTGGGGATTTCATCCCAGCAGTCCGTTCAACTTTCATTGCAGACAACCCCGAATCCGACCGACGGGGCCAATTCCCGAGCGGACGCTCAAGAGACGGCGACAGTGGAAAAACCGCATATTATCGACCTTCCGGTACTCCAATCGCGATTCTCAATCCAAAAGTCAAACAGCAACAAGTCGGAAACCGAAGGGTTTCAGATGCCACTCTCCGCTCAACCGGCCGTGGTGCCTGAGCAAACCCATAAAGCCACTGCCGAAGCGACTCAGCAGGTAAGCCGCGAACCGGTATTCTCACAAATCATTGAACACGCCAGAGTCATGGTTGACAACGGCCAGAGCCAAATGGAGCTGACGCTCAAACCGGAACATCTCGGGAAACTCCAATTAAAAGTGGAGTTGGAAAACCATTTGATTACCGCGAAGTTTGTGGCTGAATCCGATCAAGTCAAGCAGATCATTGAAACCAATCTAGGCCAATTACGGGACTCTTTACAGCAGAACGGGGTCCGGGTGGATTCGTTGACAGTGGTCGTCGGCCGAGAGAGCGGTTCAAACGCTTTTGAACAATTCGCGGAACAGCAGCATCAACAACAGAATCCGGGTTATGAAGGCACTTATGCCCAGCGCGAGACGGACGATCCATCCTTCTCCGAAGCGCTTCAACCAGTTGTTGAGCTGGATTCGATGATTAACTTAATTGCTTAATAAAGAAAGGAGGTCCATCCATGGCAGTTTCACCAGTTAACGATTCGACCGGAGTAAGTTCAACCACAACGCGGAAAACCGGCGATAACTTGGGAAAAGACGATTTCTTAAACCTATTGGTGACCCAGTTGAGAAACCAAGATCCTTTGAATCCGATGGATGATAAGGATACGATCGCTCAGATGGCCCAGTTCTCCGCATTGGAACAGATGCAGAACCTGAATTCTGCTTTTGAGATGCAACAAGCGAGTGGAATGATTGACAAGGATATCAAAGCAGAGGTTCAAAACAAAAATGGCATCTCTGAGGTTGTCTATGGCAGAGTCACTTCGGTTCAAAAGACCGATGGTGTCCTCTATCTAAATTTGAGTGACGGTCGCCAAGTGAAATTGGATGAAGTTACTAAGGTTTTGGGGACAAACGGCGCATGGCAAGAAGCGTTAACCTTAGTCGGACATTCGGTTATCATGAGCATTAATAATGGTCAGGATTACGTCCAGGTGGATATCACCGACGCGAAGACTGATGATAACGGACTTATCCAATTGATTGGAAGTGATGGCAAGAAATATACCATGAATCAGGTCTATTACGTGTTGCCGGATCCTGAAGAGACGGAGTCGGGGAACTGATCATGAGTGAAAAGATCTTTATTCGTCCGCCGCAAATTGGCCCGGTGGGGTTGCCGGCGACCAGTCCCAAGAATTCACAGATCAGCACGGCCGGTCCGGATTTTGCAGCGGTATTTCAAGAGCAACTCGGTATTCAATCCGAACTGAAATTTTCGGCTCATGCTTTAAAAAGATTGGAAAGCCGCCAGATTGAGTTGAGCGCCAGCGATTTGAGCCGGATTCAAGACGCGGTGAATAAGGCGGAGAGTAAAGGAGCCAAAGAATCCTTGATCGTCATGGACCAAGCCGCGTTGGTGGTCAGTATTAAAAACCGCACTGTGATTACTGCTGTCGATGACAGTAACCTAAAGGATAATATCTTTACCAATATCGATAGCGCAATCGTTCTTAAATCCTGAGGCTGGCCCTTTGTACAAAGGAAGCCTCCGCCCACCGAATGACTGACGTGGGTTACAGAGATAAAAAGCAAATGGAGGGATAACCACAATGATGCGTTCCATGTATGCCGGTGTCTCCGGTCTGCAGAATCACCAGACGCGGATGGATGTCATCGGTAACAATATCGCCAATGTCAATACGATTGGCTTCAAAGCAGGCCGCGTGAATTTTGCGGATACGTTAAGCCAGATGTTGAGCGGCGCCTCCGCGGCTCAAGGGAACCGGGGCGGAATCAACGCGATGCAAGTCGGTTTGGGAGTGGGTCTGGCCAGCATCGATGTGCTCCAGACCCAAGGAAACCTGCAGAGCACCGGGAAACTCACCGATTTGGCGCTGCAAGGTGACGGCTTCTTTATGCTGACCGACGGCTCCCGGACCTATTACACCCGGGCCGGAAACTTCAACAAGGAAGAGGACGGGCGCCTGACCAACTCCGCCAATGGTTTTGTCGTCCAGGGCTGGCTGGCCGATAGCGCCGGAAATATCAACACCAACAGTTCGGTCGTTCCGATCCAATTGCCGATGGGACAGAGCATTCCGGCTTCGGCGACGACCAGCATCGAATTCGGCGGCAATCTGGATTCGGACACGAATGGCGAATTAAAGTATCCGCCAATAACCATTGATGACGGAGCCGGTCATACTTGCACGGTGCAGATCACGTTGACGGCCATCGGCTTCAATAAATTTCAGTATCAGATGACCGCCACCAATGGCGTAGTGGCAAATGGCAGCGGCACAATTACCTTGGATGAAAACGGAATGGTCGATAGCGCGACTCCGAGTCCCAGCACGATAACCGTTACTCCGAACGGCGGTACGGCTGTTGCCATCGCTGTACCAGACAGTACGAATACCATTCCCGGCGGACAATTTAGTTACACGGTGGGAGGTGTTACCAAAACTACGGATGCTGTCTATACCGCTCCGAAATCTTTCGTAACGCCCACGGATGTCTATGATTCGCTGGGTAATAAGCACGTGATTACTACCACTGCGGTCAAAGTGGCGGACAATGTTTGGAATTGGACTAGCACGGTCGATGGCGGGACGACACCCATCGGGAACGGGACCTTTACGTTTGACTTGCGCGGCAATTTGCTTTCCGCCACCGGAGGCCCTTTAACCTTTTCGCCGATGGGCGCAGCGCCGGTTACGATTACTCCGGATTTTTCCGATATCAGCCAACAAAAGCTGGCCGATTCCGCTCTCACCTCTCCCAAACAGGACGGATACCCGATGGGCGAACTCCAGAGCTTTAACATCGATCGTTACGGCCGGATCATCGGAGTCTTCTCCAACGGTTTATCCCAGGCCCTGGCACAGGTGGCGGTGGCGAGCTTCTCCAACCCGGAAGGGCTGGTCCGTTCGGGCGATACGATGTTTGAAGAATCGAGCAACTCGGGAACGGCTCAAGTCGGTACGGCCGGTCAAGGCGGACGGGGCAAAATCACTCCGGGAGCCACGGAAATGTCCAATGTCGATTTATCCCGGGAGTTTACCGAGATGATCGTCACCCAACGCGGTTTCCAAGCCAATTCCAAGATCATTACGACATCCGATGAAATGCTGCAAGATCTGGTGAATTTGAAACGTTAAAATGATGTGGGAGGGAGGTCTCCCTCCCTCCCATCTCGGTATGAAAAGGGGTAATCGGTTTGATTAAGATAACCCGACTCAACGGACAGGAAATAACGGTCAATCCTCATCTCATCGAAACGATTGAGGCAACGCCGGATACGGTGATCGCCTTGACGACCGGGAAAAAATTTGTGGTCACCGATTCGGTCGCCGAGATCACCGAGAAGATTATCGAGTACCGCAAAACGATCCACCGCTTCCAGGAAACCGATGGCGTTTTATAAGTTGCAAATATTTCAGCTGATTTAGGATAATGTTTTCAGTTTAATTCGAGGTGGTAGCAACATGAAGAATTTCTCTACAACCTTAGGAGTGGTCGGAGGATTTGCCTTACTGGCGATCGGAATTTCACTCAATGGATCGTTGCTGGGCTTTTTTGATGTGCCTTCGCTGTTCATTACTTTCGGGGGCTCCATCATGGCTTTATTGGTTAACTATTCGTTCGGCCAATTTGTAACCGCCTTTAAATCATTGAAGCAGGCATTTTTCCCGAAAGACGTGCGGCCGCAAGAACTGATTGACGCGATCGTCGGATATGCCAAAAAGGCTCGGCGAGATGGGATATTGTCGCTCGAAGACGAAACGCAGACGCTAGAGGATCCTTTTCTCAAAAAAGGAGTTCAGCTACTGGTGGATGGGACAGATCCGGAATTGGTGCGGAATATTCTTGAGGTTGAAATCGCCGTGATGGAAGAGCGTCACAAGAACAACAAGGCTTTTTATGACTCCTGGGCGGTTCTGGCTCCCGGTTTTGGAATGATCGGGACTGTTATCGGATTAATTCAGATGCTCGGTCATTTGGAGGATGTATCCAAGATTGGACCGGCCATGGCGGTTGCTTTGATTACCACCTTATATGGTGCGGTTTGGGCGAATCTTTTTTGTATCCCGGTTGCCGGCAAACTTGCCAAATTGAGTTCGGTGGAGATCATGATCCGGCAAATGATTGTCGAAGGAATTCTTTCGATTCAGGCCGGAGAGAACCCACGGCTGATTGGGGAGAAACTCATGGCTTTTCTGACCCCGGTCCAACGAGCCGAGTTTTTATCCCAAAGTGTCGGCCAAGGCAGAGCGCAAGAGGTGAGGTCCCTTGGTTAAGCGAAAGCCGAACGAACAGCCCGCCGGATTACCGATTTGGCTTCAGACTTATGGCGATATGGTCACCTTGGTCCTGACTTTCTTTGTTGCCTTATATGCAATGTCGTCGTTGGATCAACATAAGTATGACCAGATGTCCAATTCGTTGCGAATGGCGCTGAGCGGCGGTGCCGGGAATGGCAATATCGGTGTTTTAAAAAGTGGGAAATCCATTGTGGAAACAGGCCTGGCTCCGGTGACCTCCAACCCGCGGATGGGAGAGGCGGAGGCGCAGGCATGGCAGAACATGTATAGCTCGGTAAAATCGGTTATTGATCAAAATAATTTTCATGGCAGAGTGGAAGTTTCCTATAGCGAGTATGGCATAACCATCAGTTTTAAAGAGAAATCATTTTTTCAAATCGGATCCGCCGATATATTACGGGAAGCTTATTCATTGTTGAATGAGGTTGGAACGACCATCAACAAGCAGACTTATCCGATTCGAGTTGAGGGACATACCTGCGACCTGCCGATTAGCAATTCACGGTACCCGTCCAACTGGGAACTCTCGGTGATGCGCGCAGTGAATGTTGCGAAGTATCTGATCGAATCGGTCAAAATGGCGCCGGACCGGGTCGCGGTCGCCGGATATGGTCAATATCGACCGATCGTTCCAAATACTAACGAAGAAAATCGAGCACGCAACCGGCGTGTTGATATAATCATCATTAACAGTTTTTATAATCACCAAGAAGGACAAAGCAGGGGGATTCAAAATGGCAAACAATGAACCGAAAAGCAATAATATTTTAATTATCGGACTGTTTTCATTTTTAATCACCGTGGTCATTGCCGGAACATTTATCTTCATCACCTTTCGGCAGGTTGACAATCATGGAAATCAGCAAACTTCCACCGTTACCGCGGAAGAGATCGGCCCCTTGGTGCCGCTGGGTAGCGAGATTATTGTCAACATTCCCGCGGATGACGGGTCGGACCACTATTTGAAGGTCAATATCACCTTGGAAGTCAAATCCACCAAGGAAAATGAAGAAAAAGCCAAGGAAGAAGTCACCAAAAGAATCCCCCAGTTTCGTGACCTAATTATCAGTATTTTGTCAACTAAGACGAAAGAGAAAATTGGTGAAAAAGAAGGGAAAGACTCGCTTCGCAGCGAAATTATTGCGAGTATCAACCGCTATTTGATTGCTGGAAAAGTGAACAATTTGTTCTTTGAGGATTTTGTGGTTCAATAGTGGAGGTGTAACGGAAAAGTGGCTGAAGTTCTATCTCAAAGTGAAATTGATGCGTTGCTAGAAGCCCTTTCTTCCGGGACCCTCAAAGTCGATGAGGTAATCAGCGAGGAGAAGAAGAAAAAGGTTAAACCCTATGATTTCCGGCGTCCCAATAAACTCTCCAAAGATCAGCTCCGGACTCTGGTGATGTTACATGAGAATTTCGCCAGGTTACTTACAACTTCTTTATCCACTTACCTCAGAAGCATGGTCCGGGCCCAAGTCGTTTCTATCGACCAGCTAACCTACGAAGAGTTTACCAAATCCCTGAACAACCCGACGGTGATGACCATTATTTCGTTGAAGCCGTTGGAGGGCAACATTGTCATGGAACTCTCTCCGCAACTGGCTTTCGCAGTGGTCGACCGGTTGCTGGGGGGGCAAGGGAATTCGATCGAGAAGATCCGGGAATTGACCGACATTGAACAAACGGTCATTAAGCGGGTCATATTAAAGACCTTCACCAATCTGAAAGAAGCCTGGAAGGCAGTGATCGAGCTTGAGCCCGCCTATGAAACGCTCGAGTCCAATCCGTTATTTACCCAGATTGTACCCCCCGCGGATATGATTATCCTGGTTACGCTCGAGGTCCGGATCGCGGAGGCCTTTGGAATGATGAACATCTGCATGCCTTTTGTGGTGATCGAGCCGATTCTGGATCGTTTAAACGCCCAGGTTTGGTTCACCCGTAAGGATAAATCAGCGGGCTTCCACGACCTTACCGCTTTGCAAAACCGGCTTGGCCAGGCCAAGGTGCCGCTCATTGCAGAGCTGGGCCGAGCCCGGATCACGGTCGGCGAGTTGCTGAACCTGGGGATCGGCGATGTTCTGCAACTCGATCAATCCGTCAAGGGTTTAATGGATATTAAAATCGCCAATCAGGTGAAGTTCCGGGGCAGTCCCGGTGTTTCGGGAAATAAGATGGCCATTCAAATTGGCCAGATTTTACGGGAGGAAGGGAATTAAGATGGACCGACAGATCCTTTCTCAAGAGGAAATTAATGCGCTGCTGCGCGAGAATGATTCGAACGAGCAGCTGTCTCCGCTTCAGAAAGACGCTTTGGGAGAGATTGGGAATATCAGTTACGGTAGCGCGTCCACTGCGCTGTCGGACATTCTGAAAAAGCGCGTCGTGATTGATACGCCCACCGTGCGGGTGACGAATCAAAAAGAGATCAAGGAAGCACATCCGGTCCCCTACGTCATCGTGGAAGTGAATTACAAAAAAGGACTTTCCGGCAGCAATGTCCTGATACTCAAAGTATCCGACTCCGCGGTGATCGCCGACCTGATGATGGGGGGCGATGGTTCCAATCCGTCCCCGGATCTCAGCGAAATGGAGTTGAGCGCGGTCGGCGAAGCCATGAATCAAATGGTGGGGAGCGCCTGCACCTCATTATCGACGCTTTTGAGCAAACGGATCGACATCGACCCGCCGCTGGTCGAGAAGGTCAACCTGTCCGAGGATAAGCCGTTTATCCGGTTTCAGAATATGGAAGACTTGCTGGTCGTGGTATCCTTCCGAATGAAAATTGAAGAGCTCATTGACAGCGAGATCATGTTGCTGATGCCTTTCCCGTTGGCGGTCGATCTGGCCGATTCGTTGCTGGCTCTGACGGAAGGTGCGGCGCATCCGGTTCACGAGGCTCCGGCTCAACCGGTGCCGCAAGCGGCGACGGAAGCCATTCCGGCGCCGTCCCAGCGCAGCATCCCTCCCCAACCGCAACCCATCCCGGAGGTTCGTCAGCCGCAGGTCATGGTACAACCGGCGCAATTTAGCCCGCTGGGCGCGGCCAAAACAGGGAAGGAAGCGGTGAGCGGCAATATTGGCTTGATTATGGATGTCCCGTTGCAAGTCACGGTCGAGTTGGGCAGCACCCGCATGAAAATCAAAGAAATCCTCGAATTGGGGTTGGGTTCGATCATCGAGTTGGAAAAGCTGGCGGGCGACCCGGTCGATGTCCTGGTCAACGGAAAGTTAATCGCCAAGGGTGAAGTCGTGGTAATCGATGAAAACTTCGGCATCAAGATTACCGATATCATTAGTCCGATCGAAAGAGCAACTACACTTCAATAACGTACTTAAGGAGGAGTTTTAGTGGGAAGTAAAGTGTTGGTCGTAGACGATGCAGCGTTTATGCGGATGATGATCAAGGATATCCTGCGTAAAGGCGGATATGAAGTAGTTGGCGAAGCCGAAGACGGCGCGAAAGCCATCGAGAAATTCAAAGAATTGCGCCCGGATTTGGTGACGATGGATATTACCATGCCCGACATGGATGGCATCACTGCGGTAAAGGAGATTCGCAAGATTGACACGAACGCGCTGATCATCATGTGTAGCGCGATGGGGCAGCAAGCCATGGTCATCGATGCGATCCAGGCCGGCGCCAAAGATTTCGTGGTCAAGCCCTTTCAGCCGGAACGCGTTCTGGAAGCGGTCCGCAAGGTTTTAGCATAGACGAAAGGAAAGAATCTCATTGAACATGACCAACCGGGTCCGAGCGCTTATGATGGTTGTGATGGGTATTGTCCTCCTTCCTACCATAACCTTAGCCGG
Source organism: Hydrogenispora ethanolica (assembly GCF_004340685.1). Lineage (NCBI taxonomy): Bacteria > Bacillati > Bacillota > Hydrogenispora > Hydrogenispora ethanolica. Next base: position 82,305 of record NZ_SLUN01000015.1, read on the forward strand.
AGCGAGAGATGAAGCTCCGCCCAATTTCAGCGGCTTACAGTGGATCTGGGCGCTCTTTTCATTAGTCATTGTAGTCATTATCGCGTACTGGGTTACGAAAACCATGGCCGGCAAGCTGGGATATGCTCAAGCGAAGCATCTAAAGGTGGCGGAGAGCCTGTTCTTAGGACCCAATCGCCATCTTTATCTTTTATTGTTTGAAGGCAAGGTTTTGTTGGTCGGCAGTTCCGAAGGCGGCATTCAGCTGCTGAAGGAGTTGGACGATCCCGGGTTGTACGAGGAACTCCAAAAGAACACCGCGCTGGCCCAGCCGGCACTGGCGGGCAAATTCCCCGAGTTATTCAATTCGTTCCAGCGGGTCTTAACGAATGCCACGCATCAGCAAGAAGCGGGTGAGGAGGGTCAGACCCCGGTAAACAATACCCATCAAAGATTGCTGGATGGCCTGGAGCGAATCAAGCGATGGAAAATGAGAGGCAAAGGCCGTTCAGAATGAAAGAGAATCATTTCAGTTTCCGGAGTTCGCTCCGGCGCCTTTTGCGAATGGGAATGAACCGATCGCTCGGAATATGGCTGGGCGGTTTGTCACTGCTCATCGCCATCAGCCATCCCGTATGGGGGGCGGCGCCGACCATTCCCATACCCAGAGTGGAGTTGGGCGTGGGGGCCGCCAATACTCCGGCCGAGACCGCGCAAAGCCTGCAGATCCTGTTATTGCTGACGATATTGTCCCTGGCTCCCGCCATCTTGATGATGACGACGTCGTTCATCCGGATCGTCATCGTGCTCTCCTTTACGCGCAGCGCCATCGGGACCAACCAAATGCCCCCGAACCAAGTCATGATCGGCCTGGCCCTGTTTTTAACCTTCTTTACCATGGCGCCCACTTGGACGACGGTGAATGACACGGCCTTGCAACCCTATCTGAAGGGCCGGCTGAGTCAGGAAGCGGCGCTGGAGAAGGGGATGGAGCCGATCCGTCAGTTTATGTTCAAACAGACCCGCACCAAGGATCTGAAACTCTTTCTGCAAGCGGCCAAGCTGGAGCGCCCCCGGAATCAACAGGCGATCCCTTCCCGGGTGCTGATTCCCGCTTTTATTATCAGCGAGTTAAAGACCGCCTTTCAAATCGGCTTTATGATCTTCATCCCGTTCCTGGTGATCGATATGATCGTCGCCAGCACGCTGATGTCGATGGGCATGATGATGCTGCCCCCGGTCATGATCTCGCTGCCGTTTAAGATCTTATTATTTGTGATGGTGGATGGCTGGCATTTGATAGCGCGGTCGCTGCTCCTCAGCTTCCAATAGGAGCAGGGGCCGGGCCGCGATGAGCCTTTCCCATGGCAAATTTTCGAAATATCCCATCCGGAGCGCCGCGTACCGGCCCGGATCACGAAGGAGGACCCCGCCTTGACCGATACATTTGTGACGGCTGTTACCCGCGAAGCCTTGTGGACGATTCTGTTGATCTCCGCGCCGTTGCTTGGAATCGGCCTGGTGGTCGGCCTGGTCATCAGCATCTTTCAAGCGACGACGCAGATCCATGAACAGACCCTGTCGTTCATTCCGAAGCTCGTCGCCATCCTGGTATCGATGGTCATCTTCGGACCCTGGATGTTGCATACGCTGGTTTCATTTGCCGATAAGATACTGGGCAATTTGAACCAATTCACTTTTATCAGGTAGGGACAGGATTTGAATTTTGAAAGCCTAGTGGGAGTCAGTTTAATCCAGATCTTGCTCGGGTTTACCCGGACCTCGGGCCTGGTGGTGACGGCGCCGATCTTTCAGAGCCGCAGCGTTCCGATACCGGTCAAGGTCGTGATCTCATTCGCCCTGGCGCTGGTGATAGCTCCTTTCATCCGGGTCCAAGCGGATTTTATTCGCTACCCGCTGGGCGTGGTCATCCTGATCCTGTTGCAAGAAGTGTTGGTGGGACTCATCATCGGCTTCATTGCCAACTTTGCTTTCTATGCCGTTCAGCTCGGCGGGTATTTTTTCGATGTTTCACTGGGCTTTGGAGTGGTGAACATCATCGACCCGAACTCCGGAACGGAAATGCCTTTATTGGGGCAGCTCAATTACTTGATAGCAATGGTCGTTTTTTTGGCCATCAACGCTCACCACTCCGTGATTCTGGCGTTGATCAAGAGCTATGAGATCGTGGGCCCCGGGATGCTCACCTTGAAAAAAGAGACCACCGGCGTGGTTTTGAGCGCCTTTTCCGGAATGTTCCTATTGGGGTTCCGCATCGGCCTGCCGATCATCGGCGCCATCTTCCTGACCGATGTGGCGTTGGGGATCATCTCGAAACTGCTGCCGCAGATTAATGTATTCATGATCGGTTTTCCGGTCAAAATCCTGCTGGGCCTAATGATGCTGATGCTGTTTCTCCCGGTATATATCATGGTTTTGGAGACGGTCTTCGCCAATTCGGGGGATACCTTCCGGGCGATCCGTACGATTCTGCTGCAGCTGCATGGGTAGTCACGCGGCGGCGGAACCTTGTTGGCCGGCAGGATCAGGCATAGTCAGAGGCTGAGGGATGATGGATGAAGTTTTCCCAGTTGCGATCATATTGCAAAGATAACCGGCTGCCAGAGCGGCACCCCGCGGCGGCGTTCCGTCCCTTCGATTTACAATTTTTCGCCGCGTCGGATCCGGACCGGACCGAAGAAGCGACTCCCAAGCGGAAGAGCGAGGCCAGGCAGAAGGGGCAGGTATCCAAGAGCGCCGAGTTGAACTCGGTGGTTGTTTTATTGGCAGCCTTTATTTTCATTAATACCCTGGGCAGCTGGATCTATTCGGAATTGGCCAATTACATGAAAGTCTGCCTGGCGCCGGCGGCGCTTTCCAAAAATCTATCCCAGACTAATGCTCAGCAGCTCTTCCTCGAACATCTGGTGTTTTTCCTGAAGGTCTTCCTGCCGCTGGGGTTGGGCGCGATGGTCGTGGGAATCCTGGTCAATTTCTTACAAGTGGGTCCGATGTTCACCATCGAGGCGCTGAAGCCGAAGTTCAGCCGGATCAATCCCATCAGCGGCATGCAGCGTCTCCTGGGGATCCAGGGCCTGGTGGAGCTGGCCAAGTCCGTTATCAAGCTGTTGATCATCAGCTATTTTGCTTATTCGACCATCCGCGACCATCTGTTTTCGCTCCTGGATGTGGTGGCCCAATCGCCGCTGGACACGGCGGTGCTGATCTGGACGATCATCTACCAGGTGGCGCTGAAGATCTGCGTATTCCTTCTCATCCTGGCGATCTTCGACTATCTCTATCAGCGCTGGGAGTTCAATAAAAGCTTGCGGATGACCAAAAAAGAGGTCAAAGACGAGTACAAGCAATTGGAAGGCAATCCGCAGATCAAAAACAAAATCCGGCAACGGCAGCGCCAAATCGCGGCGCGCCGCATGATGCAGGATGTTCCCAAGGCGGATGTGATCATCACCAACCCGACCCATCTGGCGATCGCCATCCGCTACGACGCGGCGGAGATGGCCGCGCCGGTGGTGGTCGCCAAGGGCGAGGGCTTTATCGCCCAAAAGATCAAAGAGATTGCCAAGGCCCATGATGTCAGCGTCGTGGAGAATAAACCGCTGGCGCAGACCTTATATAAAACCGTGGAGATCGGGGAAGCCATTCCGGCCAACCTCTATAAAGCAGTCGCCGAAGTCCTGGCCTTCGTCTATCGCCTGAAGCGCCGCTTCGCTTGACCTCCACCCATGACGGCCTTTGAGTCGGACCGGCCGGAGCAGTTGCTTGAGCGACTGAAGGAGTTACTTGAGCGACTGGAGGAGTTACTTGAGTGACTGAAGGAGTTACTGGAGTGACTGAAGGAGTTGCTTGAGTGACAGAAGGAGTTGCTGGAGTGACAGAAGGAGTTGCTGGAGTGACAGAAGGAGTTGCTTGAGCGACTGAAGGAGTTACTTGAGTGACTGAAGGAGTTACTGGAGTGACTGAAGGAATTGCTTGAATAACCGAAGGAACTGCTCCGGGCGGGGAAGGGATTCCCAAACCGGGCTTGGAACGGAACCTGGCAAATTTAAACATGGAATGGATGGGAGCAACCAATGGCTCAAGCGATGAACCGCACTGGCATATTTTCCTGGAACTCATTGCGCAATGGCGAAGTGGTCGTGGCCCTGATCGTGACACTGGTCCTGACGATGTTCATCATTCCGCTGCCCTCGGTGATGCTGGATCTTTTTATTACGCTCAATATCTGCGGCGGCTTCGCCATCGTCCTGCTGACGACGTACGTGCAAAAAAGCCTCGAGTTTTCGGTCTTCCCGACGCTGTTATTGTTGACGACCCTTTTCCGCTTGGCGCTGAGCGTTTCCTCCACCCGTCTGATTCTGTTAAACGCGGAAGCCGGAAGGGTGATTGAGGCTTTCGGCCAGGTGGTGGCCGGCCATAACTACGTGGTTGGCTTTGTAATGTTCATTATTCTGACGATCATTCAGTTCCTGGTCATCACCAAGGGCTCGGAACGCGTGGCCGAGGTGGCCGCCAGGTTTACCCTGGATGCCATGCCCGGCAAACAGATGAGCATCGACGCCGATCTGAACGCCGGATTAATCAATGAGACGGACGCCCGCGCCCGCCGCCGCGAGGTGGAGCGGGAAGCGGACTTCTACGGCGCGATGGACGGGGCCAGCAAATTCGTAAAGGGCGACGCCATCGCCGGCATTCTGATCATTATCATCAACATCGTGGGCGGTTTCATTATCGGAGCCACCCAGAAAGGGTTCACGATCCAACAGTCGCTGCAGACCTATTCGCTGCTGACCATCGGCGACGGCCTGGTGACCCAGATCCCGGCGCTGCTTTTGTCCACCGCCACCGGCATTCTGGTCACGCGCTCCGCTTCCGAGGACAATCTGGGGAGCGATCTGGCCCGGCAGTTGCTGGCCTATCCGAAGATCTTCTATTTCGTGGCCGGGATGATCGGCTTCTTCGGCATCATTCCGGGAATGCCGAAATTGGCCTTTTTCACCATTGCCGCGATCATCGGGTTCATGGGTTACCGCTTGCAGACCGCGCCGGCCCTCAACGAACCGGCGGCGGCCGGGGAGGGCGGCGAGGAAGCGGCCGAAGAAGTCAAAAAACCGGAGAATGTCAACACCCTGTTGCAGATCGACCCGATGGAGCTGGAGATCGGCTACCGGCTGATCCCACTGGTCGATCCGAACCAGGGCGGCGACCTCTTCGAACGGGTGACGATGATCCGGCGCCAGACCGCGTTGGAGCTGGGAATGGTCCTGCCTCCGATCCGGATCCGCGACAATATGCAGCTGCTGCCCACCTCGTATGTGATTAAAATCAAGGGCGTCGAGGTGACCAAAGGCGAGATCATTCCCAACCATTACCTGGCCATGGACCCGGGAATCGTGGCCCAGCCGGTGGAGGGCATCGCCACCACCGAGCCGGCTTTCGGGCTGCCGGCGATCTGGATCACCGAAGCCCAGCGCGACGAGGCCGAAATCTCCGGCTATACCGTGGTGGATCCGCCCTCGGTCCTGGCGACGCACCTGACGGAGGTTATCAAGTCCCACGCCTATGAGTTGTTGGGACGGCAGGAAGTCCAGTCCCTGATCAATAATTTGAAAGAGGAATACAACGTGGTCGTCGGCGAGTTGATTCCCAACCTGATGACCATCGGCGAAGTCCAAAAAGTACTGGTCAACTTGTTAAAAGAAGGCATACCCATCCGCAATCTGGTGACCGTGCTGGAGACCCTGGCCGATTATGCGCCGATGACCAAGGATCCGGAGCTGCTCACCGAATACGTGCGGCAGGCGTTGAATCGCCAGATTACGAAGATGGTCCAGTCGGAGGACGGGGTGATCCGGGTCATCACCTTGGATCCCGAGCTGGAGCAGACGCTATTGAAGATCCAAAAAGAGGCCCGGGAAGGCACGGGCCTGGCGGTGGATCCCCGTTTGATCCAGCAAATCTACGACAAACTGGGCGCGCTGATCCAAGAAGTCAATAACTCCGGCGGCCAGCCCGTCATCCTGTGCTCCCCGGGAGTACGGCTGACATTTCGTAAATTAATCGAACGCCTCTCGTCAAGGCTGATGGTCTTATCTTATAATGAGATCAGTCCGGAAGCGGAAGTTCATTCCATTGGGGTGGTGGCAATTCATTCATGAAAGTAAAACGCTACGTAGCCGGGACGATTCAGGAAGCAATCGCCCGGGTCAAAAGTGATCTGGGACGGAACGCCATTATCTTACATACCAAACAGTTCAAAGAGGGCGGCTTTTTGGGGCTCTTCGCCGAGCGCCGTTTCGAAGTGATCGCGGCGGTGGATGAAAATGCCGCCAAAGCGCAACTCACTGGCAACAGCGAGGCAAGCGGCCGGGACCCGGCCGTTTATCCGGCGCTCCGCGCCGAAGCGGCCGGCGGCGAGACCGCGGAACGCAGCTTTGCCGCAGCGGAGGAACGCCGACAGCTGACCGGCGAGCCGCTCTTGCAAACGCTCCAATCCGAACTGGGCGACTTGAAAAAGCTCATCATGAAAGTGACGACACCCCTGGAAGAGGCGGCCGAGAAGAACTCCTCGCTGGCGGCGGCCCGCAAGCAACTTCGCGAGCTGCAGTTGGAAGAAGATGTGATCGACGAGTTGTTGTTGCAAATCCCCAATCATGTCTTGAATAATCCGAATGTCTCGGAGAAGATCGTTTTGGCCCGTTGCGGCCACGCCTTAGTCAATTCACTGCAGTTTGACGGCGGGATCCAACAAGGAGACCCCCAGAAACAACAGATTGTGGCCTTCATTGGCCCGACCGGAGTGGGAAAAACCACGACCATCGCCAAACTGGCGGCTAATTTCAGTCTTTATCACGGCCGCAAAGTCGGCCTGGTCACGCTGGATACCTTCCGGATCGCGGCCGTGGAGCATCTCAAGACCTATGGCGACATCATCAATCTGCCGGTGGAAGTGATCTATTCGGAAGACGATTTTGACCGGGCCTTGGAGAAGCTGCGGGAATGCGACCTGATTCTGGTGGATACGGCGGGCCGGAGCCCTTACAACCAGCTGATGCTGAATGATCTGAAGCGTTTTCTGTCGCATCCCGAGATTAACCAGATCATGCTGGTGATCAGCGCCACCACTCAATATCACGACATGCAGAAGATCGTCGAGCGTTTCTCGCTCATCTCCTTCACTCATTTGATCTTTTCCAAATTGGACGAGACCGACCATATTGGACCCATTATCAATCTGGCGTGGAAAAATAAGATTCCCCTGGCGTATTTGACCACGGGCCAGAATGTCCCCGACGATATCGAGCTGGCCAACCCCGCCCGGTTAATCTCTCATCTGTACAAGGGGGCCGTGCATGGCTGACCAGGCGCAACGTTTACGGGAGATTATGCAGCAAAACCGGGCGCCTTTCCGGCCATCCCGGGTCATTGCCATCGCCAGCGGCAAGGGAGGGGTCGGCAAGACCTGCATCGCGGTGAACCTGGGGATCACCCTATCCAAGCTCGGCAAGCGGGTCGTGCTGGTGGACGCCGATTTGGGCATGGCCAATGTCGATGTGTTGATGGGGGTCATCCCCCGGTACAATGCGGGCAACGTCATCTTTGACGGGAAAAAAATCAGCGATGCGCTGGTCGACGGCCCCTATGGCCTCAAGCTGTTCGCGGGCGCTTCCGGCCTGAATGAGTTGGCCGATTTGGACGATATGCATTTGGACCGCTTTTTGAAAAATCTAAATGAAATTGAAAATTATGCCGATATTATGCTAATAGATACCGGAGCGGGCATTTCCAAGAGTGTTTTGAAGTTCGTGCTCTCCGCCGACGAGGCGATTATTGTCACGACGCCGGATCCGACCGCGATCACCGACGCCTATGGCATCATCAAAGTGATCGTCGGTTATGAGCCGCGGCTTCCGATCCGGGTGGTCGTGAACATGGTTCAGTCGATGAACGAAGGGGCGCAGGTCATTCAGCGGCTGAGCACGGTGGCGGAGAAATTTCTCGCCGCCCGCCTCACCAAGCTGGGTTTTTTGCCCCGGGATCCCGTCGTGGCCAAGGCTGTGAAAGATCAAATTCCTTTTGTACTGAGTCATCCCCAAGCTCCGATCAGCAACTCGTTTGCTCAGATCGCCGAACGTTTGGTGGGAAAAGAGGTAACAGGTTATCAAGGGCCGGTTGAGCAGCCCAGTTTCTTTGAACGCTTTTTTAAACATTTTCGACGGGTATAATTCAGATGGATTTGCAAAAGGGCGATTGCCTGGAAGTTGAACTGGTGAATCAAAAGCCGCAACACTCATTCTCAGCCCGGGTCATGGGCCTGGGAGACGGCTGGGCACGGCTGGCCATTCCCGATGAGTGGCTCGAACTGTGCAGGGTCGGAACATCGTTACGGCTGTTTTTTTCGCGAAAAGACGATGCCTCCTACGAAGCCTTGTCGAGAGTTACCGAATGGATCGAGAGCGGCTTCGATCCCGATACCTTTGAACCGTTCCGGCTGGTCAAAGTCGAAGTGCCGCGGGGGTTTCTGCGGAACCAGCGCCGCTCCTATGTGCGGGTCAATGTGCAGATCCGGGTCGATCTGCTCTACTTTTACCAGGATCAGGTGCCGATCACCGCGCTGACGGCCGAATCGTTGAATCTTAGCGCCGAAGGCGTTCGGCTGCTCACTTTACGCCCGTTCGAGCCGGGGGCCCGCCTCATGATTCTGTTGCTGCTCCCGCAAGCGCAGGGAGTTGAGGAGATTTACACCCATGCCGAAGTGGTGCGCAGCGAGTTCATCCCCGAGACGGAAACCGCCTCGCCGGCCAGGTATGGCACGGCTTTGAAGTTCTTGCGAATTTCGCAGATCAATATGAAGAAGATTTTGAAATTTGTTTATAAACAGCAGGAATTACAGGCAAAAAGTCTAATTTAACTTTTGGGGGTGGCGAGATGGAGATATCCCAATATTTAAGCGTTTTTATGGATGAATGTCAAGAGCATTTACTGACTCTGAACCAATCATTGCTTGAATTGGAACATAATCCGGACAGTTCCGGGATACTCGATAAAATCTTTCGAGCTGCTCATACCCTAAAAGGTGCCTCGGCTACCATGGGCTTTAACAAAATGGCCGATCTGACCCATGCGATGGAGGACGTCTTAAGCAAACTGCGGGCCAAGGAAATGAGCTTGACCGCGGATATGATGAATACGTTGTTTGAAGCCGTCGACCTTTTGGAGATCCTGACCAATAAAATCGGCGAAGGAAAAGAAGAAGACATCGAGATTAGCGGCGTAGTTCAGGAACTGCGTCATTTTGTTACCGCCGATACCGCAGTGGTCAAGGTGGAACGCCGCCAGAAACTGCAACTGCGCTATCTTGAGGCGGAGAAGGAACAGATTGCCGCCGCCATGGACCAAGGCGCCAAGCTCTATCATGTCGATGTTACGTTGGCCGATGACTGCCTGTTAAAAGGCGCCCGCGTTTTCATGGTCTTGCGGGAGATCGAGAAGAAGGGAACGGTTATCCGGAGTATTCCGACTGTAAAAGAGCTCGAAGATGAAAATTTTGAGCTTCGTTTTATTATCGGTTGCGTCTCCGCCGCTACGGCGGGGGAGATTCACAAGGCCGTCTATAACATCTCGGATGTGGCCAACGTCGAGGTCGAGGAAGTGCCGCTCGACGAGATCCAGCTGGAGAAGAGGGTTCAAGATGCGGCGGACCACGATAAGACCAAAATAAGCAGCAATCCTACCGTCCGGGTGGAAATCCGCAAGCTGGACGATTTAATGAATTTAGTCGCCGAACTGGTCATCAACCGCTCGCGTTTGGAGTCGCTCGGCTCGACTCTCCGCTCCAAGGAACTGAATGAAGTGGTTGAACAGGTGGGCCGTTTGACTTTGGATCTGCGGGACAGCGTCCTCAAAGCGCGCATGGTCCCGGTGGAGACGGTCTTCTCCCGTTTTCCGCGCCTGGTGAGGGATCTCTCCAAGGAACTCGGTAAACAGATTGAGCTGGAGATCTTTGGCGGCGAGACGGAGTTGGACCGCACGGTCATCGATGAGATCGGCGATCCGTTAGTCCATATCATTCGGAATGCGATCGATCACGGCATCGAAGGCATCGAACAACGGCGCGCGACGGGCAAGCCTGAACAGGGCAAGATCACGCTCAACGCTTACCAGGAAGGAAACAATGTCATCATCACGGTCACGGATGACGGGCGCGGCTTTGATCCCAAGAGGGTCCGGGAGAAAGCCTTGCGGTTAGGTTTGGTCTCCCCCGAGATCCTCAGCGAGATGCCGGATGAGCAAATCCTCGATTTCACGTTCTTGCCCGGATTTTCTACCGCCGACAAGGTGACCGACGTTTCCGGGCGGGGCGTCGGCATGGACGTCGTCAAGACCAAAGTCGATTCGCTGGGCGGTTTGGTCCATATCGAATCGGAGCTCGGTGAGGGTTCGCGCATTGTGATCCGGCTCCCCTTGACCCTGGCGATCATCCAAACGCTCATGGTCCAGTTGGGAAAAGAGATCTATGCAATTCCTTCCAGTTATATCGACCAGATTACCAGCCTGAACCGGACGGATATCAAACGGGTCCGGAAACAGGAAGTCTTCATGTTGCGCGGTGAGGTGATCCCGCTCATCCGTTTGCAGGATGTTTTGGAGATTCCCGATGCCAAAAACAGTTACTTTGATGAGTTGGACGTGGTGGTTTTGAAAGTTGGGGAACGACTCATCGGATGCGTGGTGGACGGATTGCTGCGCCAACAGGATGTGGTCATCAAATCCCTGGGTGGTTTTCTGGGAGCGATCAAAGGGATCGCCGGAGCGACCATCCTCGGTGATGGACGCGTGGCTTTGATTCTGGATATTCGGGCCGTGGCCTAAACTAGCGGGGGAGGTATCATCATGCGGGAAAAGTTGCAGGTGCGCGAAGAGACGAAGCAATTGGTCGTTTTTAAACTCGGAGATGAAGAGTTCGGCGTCGACATCCTCCAAGTTCGCGAAATCGAGAAGCTCGATCAACCTATCACTCGGGTGCCCAGAGCGCCGGAGTTTGTCGAAGGAGTCATCAATCTGCGGGGGGAAGTCATCCCCATTGTCGATCTTCGGAAACGATTCGGCTTGGTGGTCCGGGATATTAGCAATCAATCGCGGGTGATCATCGTCGAACTGAACAACAACCAAGTCGGCATGGTCGTCGATGCGGTGGTAGAGGTGTTGCGGGTCAATCTTTCGGATATCGATCCGGCGCCTGCCATTACCAAAGGAGTGGACGCTTACTTCTTAAATGGAGTCGCCAAACAAAACGACAGGTTGATCGTCCTCTTAAACCTGGAAAAGGCACTCTCGGCGGAAGAGACCAAGGAATTAAGCTCCATGAATATGGAGGCGGCCGAATGATTCGGTTGGAGGATCTCAGCCACTTGCAATTGGACGCGTTAAAGGAAGTCGGGAACATCGGAGCGGGCCACGCCGCCACCGCTTTGTCGCAAATCCTGTTGGAAAAAGTGGATATGACGGTTCCGCATGTGTCGATCATGCCGCTCAGTCAGGTCGATCAGGTCATGGGCGGCCCGGAGCAAGTCGTTAGCGGGATCTTTATGCGCGTCTTCGGGAATGCCCCGGGCAAGATCGTCTTCCTGTTCGCGGAGGACGAAGCCGTTTCCCTGGCGGATTCGGTAATCCGCAGCAATCTGGGAGCGCAAACCGATTGCGATTTCCGAGAGTCGGCTCTGAAAGAGATCGCCAATATCATGACCGGCGCTTACTTATACGCGTTAACCCGGCTGACCGGTTTTAACCTTTTGCCATCCGTGCCGGCGCTCGCCAATGATATGGCCGGCGCCATTATCAATACGGCATTGTTGGATTTGGGAGCGGTGGGTGATTATGCACTGTTAATCCAGACCCAATTCAGTTTAATTTCGCGGAAGATTAACGGTCATTTCTTTCTGGTGCCCGATCCGGATTCCCTGGAACTCATCTTAAACGCTCTTGGGGTTGGAACCGGATGGAAGAAGTAATACGGATTGGAATGGCCGAATTTGCCGTTTCAAGAGCTCCTCAAAAGATTACTACTCTGGGTTTGGGTTCTTGCGTGGGAGCCTCGATCTTCGATCCTTTGGTTAAAGTGGGTGGTATGATCCATATTATGCTTCCATACAGTTCCATGGCGTTAAAATCGGAAAATCCCGCCAAATTCGCCGACACCGGTTTGCCTTTGTTAGTCGAACGATTGGAACAATTAGGAGCATCCCGAAGCCGTATGTTCATGAAGATCGTGGGTGGCGCCGAGATGTTCAAGATCGACGGCCCTGATGACCGGTTACGGATCGGCGCGCGGAATATCGAAGCAGTGGAGAGTATCTGCCAGGAAATGTCCTTGCCGATTGTCGCAAGAAGCGTGGGAGGGAATACTGGTAAAAGTATTGTTTTAAATTTAGAAGATGGAAGCGTACAGATCCGGATGATTAGTGGTATTATTGTGATATGAGAAAATATGACACGCCGTTATTCATGATTCGGAATGAAGCAGTTGCTGATGTATCCAGGCTCATAGCGAAAGGTTACGGAAAATAATATGCCTTTGGCAATCTCTGATAGATTGACGCAAGGAAGACTAGCGGCCAATGGATGGTAAGGCGATTATTAGGATGAAGGAGGGTAGCGATGTCTTTCGACAAGACTACTCAGAGTGAGGAGACTTTGTGGCACGATTATTTGTTGTCCAAGTCCCCGGCTACCAGAGAATCAATTATACTTAAATATGCTCCCTTGGTAAAATATGTCGCTGGACGCGTTGCAATTGGCTTACCATCGAATGTTGAATTTGATGACCTTGTAAGTTTTGGGGTTTTTGGCTTGATGGATGCGATCGAGAAGTATGATCCTTCCCGTGGCATTAAATTTGAAACCTATGCCATATCGCGAATTCGCGGCTCGATCTTGGATGGTCTGAGGAGCAATGACTGGGTGCCGCGTTCGGTCCGGCAAAAAGCCAGAGAATTAGAGCGAATCTGCTCTGATCTGGAGAATAAACTCGGACGTTCGGCCTCTGACCAAGAGATCAGTGAGGCGATGAACATCAGCATCCAAGAGTTTTATGAATTGTTATCGGAAGTAAGCAGCACCACATTGAGTTCACTCGATGAACTTTGGATGGTGCATTCCAATGACGAAGATTCGGTGCGTGTTCTCGACCTGGTCAGAAACAATGAAAGCGAAGATCCGCTACACCAGGTGGAAATGGAAGAGATTAAATCGACTCTGGCATCCGCCATCGATTATCTTCCGGAACGGGAACGGATGGTCATAGCGCTATATTACTACGAAGGCTTGACACTGAAAGAGATCGGGGAGATCATGGAGATATCCGAGTCCCGGGTTTCCCAGATACATACGAAAGCAATTTTCCGGCTTCGAGGCAGGCTCAACCGTTGGCGTAAATCTTATACGGAGATCTAAAATGAGTGACGATGCTGCTGCGAAAGTTTTAAATTATGACGGCCGGTACCGTTTCGAGGTTTCCGCGGATGGAATGGAAGCTTTTTTGACCATCTTTCCGCCGATAGGAACGCGGAAATTGCCCGATGCGACCGAAATTATCACGGCGTTGCAAGCTGCCGGGATAACCTACGGGATTCAGGAGGATTCCATCCGGGATGCCGTTCTTCAAGGCAACGGAAAACCGGTACGAATTGCTGCCGGCGTCAAATCGGTGCCTGGGAAAGATGCGGAATTCATTTTCTACTTTAAGACCGGGGTATTCCGGAAGGCAGCGATCGAAGATGGTTACGGCAAACTCGATCTGGGCCAGGTTGAAGTCGTCCAAAATGTCGAAGCCGGTCAGGTCATCGCCGAGAAAATAGCGGCGGGTCCCGGCCAAGCCGGACGGGATGTTTATGGAAAGATGATTCCGCCGAAACCGGGCTCGGACGTAGAGCTCGTTTTGGGTCCGAATGTTTTTTGTCTCAATTCCGAACAAACCAAACTGATCGCCACCGCCGCCGGCGAACCGGTACTTTCCAACGGCCGAATCGGCGTTTATCCGGTTCAAGTTATCAAAAGCGATGTGAATATTGAAACCGGCAACATCGAATTCGCCGGAAACGTGGTCATCTTCGGCAATGTGGAAATCGGCATGCGCGTCGAGGCGGAAGGCGAGATTTGCATTTATGGAAGCGTGGATGCCGCGACCATCAAAGCCGGCGGCAATCTTTTCATCAGGGGCGGTGTTTACGGCAGGGGTAAGGCGGTGCTGGATTGCGAAGGCGATTGTTCAGTCCGTTTCCTGGATAATGCGACCTTGAATAGCCGGGGTTATTTGAGCGTCCATGAATACATCATGAACGCTCAAGTGAACGCTGATCTCAAAGTAGTGGTCGAGGGCGGAAAAGGGCAGATCGTGGGCGGCCTGGTCCGTTCCGGCCAGGAGATTCTGGCGAAAGTGGTGGGATCTCGTTTGGGCATCCAAACACAGCTTGAGGTGGGAACTCCGCCCCGAATCAAGTTGGAATACCAGGAGACTGAGGCTATGTTGCGCGAGAGTCAGATTAGTCTCGACAAAGCGGACAAGGCCATCGCCATGCTCAAACAAGTTCCCAATTTGCCCGATGACAAACGCCAGATTTTGGAATCCCTGATGAATACCGCCGAGATCCTAAAGAAACGCATTGCCGACGCTGAAAATAAGAAAGAGGAGCTTGGAGCGGAGATTATCAAAAGTTCCAGTCAAAACGGGCGTATCCGAGCCCTCGAATTCATTTATCCTGGCGTAGTGGTCACGATGGGTCGAACTACCTTTCGAGTCCAGGAAGAGATCCGCTATACTACCCTCGTCTACCAGGACCGGGATATTAAAGCTTTACCGTACTACTGAGTTCACGCCTTGAAGTATGCTGCGGTCCTCAAATTGAATTCCGGGACCGAATCCGTTCAACGGATAAAGGGGGTTGAGCGAAATGCTGAAACCGGTTGACTTGCAGACGATTATGCCCCGCACATTTGAGCTGGAGAAGGTTCAGCAGACCCATAATAGTCGGCCTGTTGTGGACCAACATGAGTTTGCCAAGGAAATGCTCCGCCAATCCCAGCTATTTAAGGCCCAGGTCCAACAGGGCAATGAATCGGCAGCCGGTCAAACCATTCAGCAGAATAACCCCGAGAAACAAAAGAGTAACGGCCGGCGGTATCGCCGGTTCAACAATAAAACCCAGTCGGTAGCCCTCGAACAACCGGAGGAGACGGTTGATCAAGAACGAGGACATTTGATTGATATCAAAATTTGATATTTTTCCAGCCGTTTTTCAAGAAGACAGCCCGAATGGATTTCACTTGTTTATTTAGGGGGTAATCCCGGTGCGTAGCAGTCAGCTTATCGGTATCCTTTTTGCCAATATCCTTTTTTTCGTCGGCGGGTACTTCTTGCAGAAACGGGCTCTGGAAAAACGCGTGAAACACTTGAAAAAGCAGGTCGAAGAGCTTGAGAATTTAGTTGCCGCCATGATTGAAGAATTTGAAACGGTAGCCGGAATCGATCCGGAATCCCTGGAACCGGTGGAGGAAGAGCATTCAACATCAGCCCAGCCATTCGAAGCATCCGGAGAAATGGAGTCGCTTCTTCCGAATCCGTCTGCTGCGTCGCTTGCTTTGGAAATAGACCGAGCGGAGGAGCTTCAACCGGACCAAACCGGAGTGACGGGGGTTGATGCCGATAAGCCGGGCGACTTCCCCGGTGATTATCGGCAACGGATTTATCAGCTTTGGCAAGCGGGGGAAAGCGTTGCTCACATTGCCAAGCAATTGAACACGGGTCAAGGTGAGGTCGAATTAGCCCTTAAATTCTATAAAAGGAGTTAGGCCGTACCGATGGTGGTGCGGTTTTGTTCTATGAGCGAGTTGGAGGCGCAGGATCAAAAGCGGGAATCGATAAGTTTTGAACGCATTTTTGGCTTATTATTCTTATTGCTGGTCATTTTGATCTTAATAAATTCCGATTTTTTTTCGATAAAGAAGATAGAGATCCATGGCAACCGATATGTGGCGGAGACGGAGGTTTTGCTCCGTTCGGGCATCAGTCCGCGTCAGAATATCTTTCAAGCCAATACCGGCCGGGCCAAGGCCAATTTGCTGAATGACCCGCGAATCGCAGGGGTAACCATTATCCGGCGTTTTCCGGATAAGGTGATCCTCAGCATTTCGGAGCGAATCCCAAGGTGTTGGGCCAACTATCGGAATCGTCCGATCGTCATCAGCGAGAGCGGGTTCGTCATCGATTCGCCTTCGGCCCCTCCTGACGGTTTGCCGTTACTCAGCGGCATTCACCCGCGTACCGTAAAGTTCGGACAGCGGCTCCATGACGCCAAACTGATTCAGGGATTGAAAATATTGGCTACCGCCGACTCCGGATTACGCAGGCAGATCAGGGAGATTAACCTTGAGAATTATCATCTCTATCTGAAGTTACCTGGTCATGCCACATTAGTAGAGATTAATCTGGGGAACGCGACCCGGCTCACCAAGAAATTGTTTAATCTGAAAGCTATTTTAGGCAATGTCGCTACTCAAGAGCTGATCAAGATCGATCTGCGGATTCCCGATGTACCGACCATCTTGACAGGGAATTCAAAAGCCATCGGTCCGTGAGTTTTCCGTATCTATATAGGATGAAATAAATTTCTTAACTAAGATTTGCATTCCTAATGCAACGACTTTTAACAAAGCCGTTTGCATCGAAAAGCCGAATGTAAATAAAAACAAAGCGGAATTTAATTCAACTTATATAGCCAATCGTTATGGCTGGTTTTGACCATTTTACGCAGGAGTCAGGCGAAAATATTTTGGTTCCTGGGAGGTTAATCGGTTTTGATGCAGAATTATTATATTTGGTCCAAATTTCCCCATTGGAAAATAGGACCGGTGCAAGAGAGGAGCTTATCGGAATGCTCGAATTTGAAGTAGCGCAACAACAATTTGCATCCATTAAAGTTATCGGAGTCGGCGGTGGCGGAACGAATGCCGTGAATCGAATGATTGAGGCCAAGATTCAAGGCGTCGAGTTTATCGCGATAAATACTGACGGACAGGCACTGAATCGTTCCAATGCGGATATACGGCTACGGGTCGGCGATTCGTTGACCAAGGGTTTGGGAGCGGGAGCCAATCCTGAGATCGGCGAAAAGTCCGCTTTGGAAAGCAAAGATGAGATCATGGGAATACTGCAGGGCGCGGATATGGTATTCATCACCGCCGGGATGGGCGGTGGAACGGGTACCGGAGCCGCTCCGGTCATTGCCAGGCTGGCCAAGGAGATGAATATCCTGACCGTCGGGGTAGTGACGAAGCCGTTCTCCTTCGAAGGCCGGGTCCGGATGTCCCAGGCTGAAAAAGGCTTGAATGCATTGAAAGAAAGTGTCGACACCCTGATTACCATCCCCAACGAGCGTTTGCTGCAGATCGTCGATAAAAAAACTTCCATCGTCGATGCTTTCCATAAGGCCGATGATATCCTGCGCCAAGCCGTTCAGGGCATCTCCGATCTGATCACGATTACCGGACTGATCAACGTCGATTTCGCGGACGTCAAAACGATTATGAGCGATGCCGGGTCCGCCCTGATGGGTATCGGTCTGGCGAAAGGGGACGATCGGGCCGTGGAAGCGGCCAAAGCGGCGATTCAGAGCCCTTTGTTGGAAACCTCCATCGAAGGATGCCGCGGTATTCTATTGAACATCACCGGCAGCAGCAATCTGTCGCTGTTGGAAGTGAAGGAAGCCGCCGATATTGTGACCGAGGAAGCGGATCCCGAGGCCAACATCATCTTTGGCGCGGTCATCGACGAATCGCTGGGTGAGGATATCCGGGTAACGGTCATCGCCACCGGCTTTGACCAACGGCGCACCAAACGAATCGGCGATGTTTTCGAATTACGGTCGATTATCAATGATGAACCCGATATCCCGGTCTTTATGCGCAAAAAATAACGCGGGAGCGTATTCTTTCTTTCGCCCGAGACCGGGTTTTCCGTCAGCTGTTTCATGATTCAAGCGAACGAGGCGATTGCTTCGTTTGGACAATCAATCATAGTGCTTTTTGAAAAGCGTTACCGATGAGGTGAACGCTTTTCCGATTTTTAAGGGACTTTCGTTAAAAAATGGGAAAAATCTGGAGATTGCGAGTCGCCGTTCTCGAAGCGCCATCCTGCCAATTATACTTTTAGGATCGGGTCGATAAGCGGGGCGCAGAAGCATTCGGGAGTCATTCCATGGTTCTCGGTTCTATTTGGCGAAGGGGAATCATATCTCTATATTTTGAGGCGTACTTTCGAAAAGAGCCTGTGACGAAAAGCCGGAAGAGTCACAGCGATGCCTAATGCAAATGATCAAGTTATTTTTAAACCTTTCTACAAGCTGATTTCCGGTTCGAAAGCCCTTTATCACAGGGCTGCTAACGGGTCTAAAAAGCGCTGACAAGAAAGGAAATCCGACCGGGCTCCGGTATGATAGAGGGGGGTGGTGATCTACTTTGGATATGGTCAAGGTTTATCTTGATCTCCCGATAAGCGGCGCAATCCTCGGCTGGATACAAGACGGTACGTTGTTGTGGATGGTCGGACAGATCAGTTCCGCGCGCGTCGCCTGGCCGCGTTTGCTCCTGGGAGGAGCGATCGGCGGAGCCTTCCAGTTCATGCTGTTGTTGAACCAGGCTTCGGAGGGCTTGCTCTATCATTGGGTACTCTCCCCTTTGATCTTCATGTTTCTGATACCATGGCTGATGGTGACGGCGGCTTTCTTTCCCTTGACGCTGCGGCGCTTCTTGACCATTATCGGCTATTTTTACTTGCTTTCGTTTTTATTATCGGGAATCCACTGGGGCATCGACAGCCTGAACCAGCGCTATTTTCACTGGACCATCACGCTCTGGTGGCGGTTCTGCCTCCATTTGGCCTTCATCTTCATACTGGGCGAGATCGGCTGGGGGGTGGTGCACCGGAAGGTCTGGGATCAGATCTGCCTTTTCCCGATTCAAATTCAATGGCAGGGCCAGAACCTGAAATTGAACGCCCTGTTGGATACCGGAAACCGGCTGCATGACCCGCTGACGAAGGTGCCGGTGATCGTGGTGGAATTTAACCACATTAAAGATTTACTGCCGCCGGAAGTCCTCAAAATGGTTGATCACCTGCAGCGCGGCGAGTTGGCCGACGATCTGGCCATCCCGCTGTACTGGGAAGAGCGGGTGCGGCTGCTGCCTTTTCACTCGCTCGGCAAGGAGCATGGGCTGATGGTCGGTTTCCGTCCGGACCGGGTCAGCGTCCGCCAGAAGAACCAGGAGTATGAGAGCAATAACGTGGTTGTGGCCTTTTACAACCGTTCACTGTCGCCGGAGGGTTCCTTCCAGGCCTTGATTCCTCCGGCAATCTTGGGAACTTGAGCGCTATCCCAAATCTAAAGATGAGGAGCGAGACGGATGTTGAGTCTGAGTAAGCAGTGGAAGCTTCAATTGAGATTGCTGACTGTCCGAGCCATGTTACGGTTGGGAATGGCGCCGCGCTTTATCGGTTATATCGGGAGCAGTGAAGCTTTGCCTCCGCCGCTGACCAACGAAGAAGAGCTTTACCTGATCGAAAAACTGGCGCTGGGTGACCGCGCCGTCAAAGCCGTCCTGATCGAACGCAATCTGCGGCTGGTGGTGTATATCGCCCGCAAGTTCGAGAATAGCGGCGTCGGGATCGAAGACTTGGTTTCCATCGGTACCATCGGCCTGATCAAAGCGGTCAACACCTTCAACCCGGAGAAAAAGATCAAGCTGGCCACCTACGCCTCGCGCTGTATCGAGAATGAGATCCTGATGTATTTGCGCCGCAATAATAAGACCCGGGCCGAGGTTTCCTTCGATGAGCCGCTCAATACCGATTGGGACGGCAATGAGCTGTTGCTCTCGGATGTTTTGGGCACGGAGAATGATTCCACCTATAAGTATGTCGAGGAGGAGATCGATAAAACCCTGCTCGATTCGGCGATGGAAAATCTCTCCGACCGCGAGAAGGTCATTGTGGAGCTGCGGTTTGGGCTGAAAGACGGCACCGAGAAGACCCAGAAAGAGGTCGCCGATCTGTTGGGAATCTCCCAATCCTATATATCCCGCCTGGAAAAGCGCATCATCAAAAAATTGAAAAAAGAAATGCGCCGCTTGGATTAGCCATCCGCCACCGGAAAAAACTGCAACCAAAGGACGCTGCCCAAAAGGACGGCGTCTTTTTTTTCCGCTTCGCCCGGCGCCGTTCCCAAAACAGGAGAAGCTGGAATCCGCACCAGTTTTTTGGATTACGGCTGCCAGAGGTGCCCGTTGGTAAATCCCACCGGGCGTAAATCCGCCGCCAACACGTTCAGCCCGCTGTCCAAACCGAGCTTGCCCGGGCTTTCCACCCAAATTAAAAATCCAAATTTAGCAGAGGTTTTTAACGGAAAGCAGCGGTATTGCTTTCCAAATCGGCTTGTCACATTTTGCAAGCCCTTGCTTTTCGAGTATAAATCAAAAAAGGGCTGGCAATAATCATTTCTAGACAGCTTTCGAAGCATTTACACTGAAAGCCTGGGGCTAAAAAAGCTGGCTTTCCGTTCAAAAGAGTTAAAAAGACTCAGGAACGGACTTGGTATAAAGGACAAAATCAGGAGTGATCGGCTGAATGTTAGTGAATAAAGTCGAAATCTGCGGCGTCAATACCGCCAAACTGCCCGTTCTTTCCAGCGGCAAAATGCGGGAGTTATTGGAACGGATGCAGTCCGGGGAACGTTCGGCCCGGGATGAACTGATCAATGGCAATCTACGATTGGTCCTGAGTGTGATTCAGCGTTTCAATAACCGCGGCGAGTACGTGGACGACCTCTTCCAGGTCGGCTGCATCGGTTTGATGAAAGCCATCGACAATTTCGATCTTTCCCAGAATGTGAAATTTTCGACCTATGCCGTGCCGATGATCATCGGCGAGATCCGCCGTTATTTGCGGGACAACAACCCGTTGCGGGTCAGCCGTTCGCTCAGGGATATCGCTTACAAAGCTTTGCAAGTCCGGGATGCGCTGGTTGGCCGGAATTCGAAAGAGCCGACCGTGGCGGAGATCGCCGCCGAGCTGAACGTGCCGCGGGAAGAGGTGGTCTTCGCGCTCGATGCCATTCAGGAGCCGATCTCGCTCTTCGAACCGATCTACCATGACGGCGGCGACCCGATCTTTGTGATGGACCAGATCAGTGACGAACGCCATCTGGACGGGCAATGGCTCGAAGGATTGACCATCAAGGAAGCCATGTCCAAGCTGAACGACAGGGAGCGGCTCATCTTGAAGATGCGCTTCTTCGACGGCCGGACCCAGATGGAAGTGGCCGATGAGATCGGCATCTCGCAGGCTCAGGTATCGCGGCTGGAAAAGACCGCTCTGAAACATATGCGCCGTTATATCGCGGATAATACCGAGAAGAACGATTAGGAGGCTAGCAGGTTGATTCGTCAGCGTGTCATTACGGTTTTGGTCATTTTGATAGTCTTTGCGGGGATCGGCTTCATGGGGTCGGGCATAGCCTGGATGCGCGACACCGCACTGGACTCCTATAACCAGTCCAATCTGATCCGGCTGCGGGTCATCGCCAACAGCGATTCTCCGGTGGACCAGACGATCAAGCTCAAAGTGCGGGACCGGATCATTCAGGTTACCGAGCCGCTGCTGTTGAAGGTGGAAGATCCGGCGCAGGCCGAAAAGATTATCCTCCAGAATATGGAGCGGATCCGGCGCACCGCCGCGGCGGAATTGCGGCGCAACGGCCGTCCCATGCCGGTCCAGGTCAGCCTGGGCAAGTTCGCCTTTCCCAATGTGAATTACCCGTTCGGGCTGCTGCCCGCCGGCGAATATAAAGGGTTGCGCGTGGTATTGGGAGAAGGCAAGGGCAAAAACTGGTGGTGCGTCCTGTATCCGCCGCTCTGTTTGCTGGCTCCCGACGCGCCGGGATTCAAGGGTCCGGTGACCCAGCCGACCAAGGTCGAGTACAGGCTGGCCATCCTGGAGCGGATGCTGCATCACAAGGGTCTCTCCATGAATCATTTCTGGACGGGCTGGAGCAAGTTCTTCGGGATGTTATGAGCGGGCGGGATGGCCTGCCGGTGACGAAACGATTGGAAATTAAGCGGGGGACGCCAGCCTCTGCTTATTTTTTTACCCTGCGGCCGGCCCGGATACGGCCGGAGCGGGAAGGTCCGGATCAAAAGCAGCGGCTTTTTATGATCCTTCCGGTTTTTTTTAGCCGGTTTATCACGGCTGTTTTAAACTATCATTAAATTTTGGCCCAAATGATTGTATTTCCTGGCAATTCGTGATTAAATAAAAAATTGCGAATCGAATATTTGGATAATAAGGTGGAATCAAATGCCGATTAAGACCAGCGACCAAATCCGGAACATCGCGATTATTGCCCACGTCGACCATGGCAAGACCACACTGGTGGACTGTATGTTACGGCAATCCGGAATTTTCCGCGAAAATGAAAAAGTGGTCGAACGGGTGATGGACAGCAACGATCTCGAGCGGGAACGGGGAATTACCATTCTCTCGAAGAATACGGCCGTCTATTACAATGAAATGAAGATTAATATCGTGGATACGCCGGGTCATGCCGACTTCGGGGGCGAAGTCGAACGGGTGCTGCGGATGGTGGATGGCGCGCTGTTATTAGTCGACGCCTTTGAAGGCCCGATGGCCCAGACCAAATTCGTACTCCGCAAAGCCTTGGAAGTGGGCTTGAAAGTGATCGTGGTCATTAATAAGATCGACCGGCCGGACGCGCGGGTCAGCGAAGTCCTGGACGAGGTCTTCGACCTGTTTGTGGAGCTTGAGGCCGATGACTGGCAGCTGGATTTCCCGGTGATCTATACCTCGGCCCGCCAGGGCGTTGCTTCGCTGGATCCCGAGCACCCGGGCCGGAATATGCAGCCGCTCTTTGAGATGATCCAGACCGAGATCCCGGCTCCGTCCGGCGATCCCGAGGCGCCGCTGCAATTGCAGATCACGACCCTGGATTATGACGATTACGTGGGCCGGATCGGCATCGGCCGGATCTCGGGCGGCACCCTGAAGGCGGGACAGCAGGTCAGCCTCTGCAAGCAGGACGGCAGCGTGGAACTGATCAAAATCGGCAAGGTTTGGATCTATGAAGGCCTCAAACGGAAAGAGGCCGACGACGCGGTGTCGGTGGGCGAGATCGTGGCCCTGGCCGGACTCGGTCCGGTCAATATCGGGGAGACGGTCAGCGATGCCGAGAACCCGGCGCCCTTGCCGTTGCTGACCATCGACGAGCCGACCCTGACGATGACCTTCATGGTCAATGACAGCCCATTCGCGGGGCGCGAAGGGAAGTACGTCACCTCGCGGCACCTGCGGGACCGCTTGTTCAAGGAAGCGGAGACCAACGTCAGCATGAAAGTGGCCGAGACTGCCACTCCCGACGCCTTTCAGGTGTCGGGCCGCGGCGAATTGCATCTGGGAATCCTGATCGAGACGATGCGCCGGGAAGGGTATGAGCTCCAAGTCTCCAAACCGGAGCCGATTCTCAAAAAGGTAAACGGCCAGACCTATGAACCGTACGAACGTCTTTTCATCTCCACGCCGGAGGAGTTCTCCGGGAGGGTCATCGAAAACCTGGGCCGGCGTCGGGCCGAGATGCTGAACATGCATCCGGTGGGCATCGGGCAGCTGCGGATCGAATTTCTGGTTCCCGCCCGGGGACTGGTCGGGTTCCGTTCGGAGTTTCTGACCGAAACCAAGGGCGAAGGGATCATGCACCACTTGTTTGAGCGGTATGGGCCCTGGAAAGGCGAGATCAGCGGCAGGCAGCGCGGCGTGCTGATTGCCTTCGAGACGGGCGACGCCTCGGCCTACGGCATTCATAATGTCGAAGAGCGCGGCTCGCTCTTTGTTCAGCCCACCGAGAAGGTCTATGCCGGAATGATCGTCGGCGAGAACGCCCGGGAAGGCGACCTCGACGTGAATGTCTGCAAGAAGAAGCATCTCACCAATATGCGCGCCAGCACCGCCGACGAAGGCATCAAGCTGACGCCGCCCCGCCTCTTCAGCCTGGAACAGGCGATGGAGTATATCGAAGATGATGAACTGGTGGAGATCACGCCGCAGTCCATCCGGATGCGCAAGAAGATCCTCGATCGCAGCGAACGGGAGCGCAGCAACAAGCGGAGCCGGGACAACGCCTAGAGTCTCGGCTTCCCGGTTCACGGCGAATCCTTCCGGAGCGTTCTTCAGCCGCTCCGGGAGCGTCAGGAATGGCTTAAGACAGATCTTGAGTGGCTCAAGATAGATCTTCAATGACCCAAGACAGATCTTGGGTTGCGTAAGGCAGATTTCGAATGACTCAAGACAGATCTTGGGTTGCTCAAGACAGATCTTGAATGACTCAAGACAGATCTTGAATGGTTCAAGACAGATCTTGGGTTGCTCAAGACAGATCTTGAGTAGCTTACGATAGATCTTACGTGGCTCAAGGTAATAAGGCTACTCTCGGCACCGAATCATGACCATAAAAAAAGAGACCGTCGTTTCCGGCGGCCTCTTTTTTATTATCTTACGGACGATTACTTCTGTTTGACGGAGATATATTCTTTGGCCACAATCTTTTGGCCCTCGGGGCTCAGTACCCAATCCAGGAACGTCTTGACCAGTCCGGCCGGAGCATTCTTGGTGAGCATGAGGAAGGGGCGTTGGATCTTGTAGGTTTTGGCAAGCACGTTCTTTTCGGTGGCTTCCACGCCGTCGATCTTCAGGGCTTTGACCGCTTTGGTGTCGAGGGAGCCCAAGGAGATGTAGCCGATGGCTTCTTTGGTAATGGAGACGGACTGTTGAACCGCGCCAGTGGAAGCTTGAACCAAACATTTGCTGGTATTGGGGGTTTTACCGAGCACGATCTCCTCGAAAGCGCCGCGGGTACCCGAACCGGCTTCGCGGTTCACGACGACAATATTCTCATCGGGGCCGCCGACTTGTTTCCAGTTGGTGTACTCGCCAGCATAAATCTTTTTCAATTGGTCGGTGGACATATTGGAAACCGGATTGGACTTGTGAACGACGATGGCGATGCCGTCTTTGGCGATAACCGTCTCATGGATGCCGGTCTCGTCGGGGTTCAATTCACGGGAACTATTGCCGATCTCCGCGCTGTTGGTCATGGCTGCTTTGATGCCAGCGCCCGAACCGCCGCCTTGGACAAAAATCTTGACGCCTTTGTTTTTGGCCATGAAAGCCTGGGCTAATTCTTCAGCCAGAGGCTGCACCGAAGTGGAACCAACCATGTTGATGGTCCCGGAAAGAGCGGCAAAACTCGAAACTGTCATCAGAAGCAATGCGCCGATAACGGCCAGTAAAGCAAGTTTTTTCATTCGTTTTTCCTCCTAAAATTTGTTACTTTAAAAATAACACTCCCAGATTAAGAACGAAGCTCAGCGATGATTAAGAAGCCATTAAGGATCGGTCAAGGCGCGGTGAGCATCCGCCGGACCGGCCGGCCCAAAGCCATTCCCGGCGGCGGTTTTCGAAAGCAGCTTGTCGCTTCGCAATGTTGGCGGCGGGAGAGGATTCTGCGGCATGGGTGCCGAATTGAGCAATAAAAAGGTTTGCCAGAATTTTCTCGACAGGAGCGGATGGATGTGGCATTTTTCAGAATCACCCTGCTGGTGATGTGTTTGCTCTGCAGTTGGAATGGAACGGCCTGGGCGTCTGACAGCGGGGCGGCCGAAGCGGAAACGGATCCGTACTCGTTCGGAAAGCAGTGTGTCGCTGACTTTCGCACGCTGCTCGCCGCTCCGCTGGACTGGGAGCGGGAGGAATGGCAGAAAGCGGGCTGGGTCCTGGCGATTACCGCCGGGCTGTATCTGGAGGACGGTTCGATCCGCGATTCCGTCCAGGAGCGGCGGAATGAGGATACCGACCGGCTGGCCCGGTGGACGCGGCCTTTCGGGGACATCCGGGTGACTGCGCCGCTACTGGCGGGGTTCTATTATTGGGGGAGCCGGACCGGCGATGAGCAGGCCACCCGCGCGGCGCTGCTGGCAGGAGAGAGCCTGGTCGTCTCGGGCATGCTGACCGCCGGCCTGAAGCTCGCCGGCCACCGCCGCCGGCCCGATAGTGGTGCTCCTTACGATGCTTGGGACGGTCCGGGCTTTTCCCTGGATCACGACTCCTTTCCGTCCTATCACACGGCTTCCTCGTTCGCGATCGCGACGATCCTGTCCGATGTCTACCGGGAGAAACGCTATCTGCCGCCGTTGGCCTACAGTCTGGCGGCGCTGACCGGTTGGTCCCGGGTGAATGACGATGTCCATTGGGCCTCCGATGTCTTTGCCGGAGCGGTGATCGGCTATGCCACCGCCAAAATGGTCCTGGCCGGACATTCCGACGCCGGGCGGAAAATCTCGCTCCAGCCGACGTTCGGCGCGGACGGCCGGACCGGGCTGGTCGGCACGGTCCGGTTTTAAATCCAATCGCTCGTTCTTTCATGCTTCCGCCCGGCCATCATGCTGACCGGGCGGAAGTTTTTTTGATGATAGGGATTTTTTCGGGAAGCGGTCTTTGATCGGCTTCCGCATTAATCCTTGAACGTATGGCGTTCGATGGTTAGACGACCCGCCGCGCCGTTGATGCGGATCGAATCGATGGCATGCAGACGCAGCTCCCCTTGATCATCCTTCTTCCAGTAGAGCACCGAGGCGCTATAGGGTACGCCCTCTTTCACCAGACCCCGCAGACCGGCCGCGCCGGTCGTGCCGGCATCGACGATGGCTGTGCCGCGCACTTCGGAAAAACTGTATTTGTGATCGTGCCCGTGTAAAATCAACGGCACCTTACCGATGAGATCCGCCGCGAAGATCCGTTCGTGGACCGCCACAATATCCGGCGCTTCCGCCATCCCAGCCACCTGCTCACTCAGGGCGGCGGCGGTCTTTTCAAGCTCCTCGGGCGGGGCCACGTCCGAATTATAGCGCGTCGAGGCCGGATCGGCAATGCCCGTGATGGTCAATCCCTCTACCGTGTAGCTGCCGCTGTCCAATACTTTAACGCCAGGAAGCTTCGCTAACCGTTCGAGGATCAGCGGCGAGTCATGGTTTCCCGGCACAAAGAGATAGGGGATACTCAACTGGTCGATGCGGGGCAGGATCTCCGCCTCCACCGCGGTTCCGTAATCGGTTAGATCGCCGGTGTCAATCACCAGGCGAACCTTGAAATTGGCTATCAACTCCTGCAACAGGTCGAAGGCGGCCGGATTATTATGAATGTCCGAAACATGCAGGACTGCCAGGTCGCTCTCCAAGCCGGCCAGATTCTGGATGCCGCTGGCCTGTTTGTAGAGCAGCGAGACATCCTGGGTTACCCGTTTTAAGTTGGCGCTCAGGACATCCAGATGATTCAGCCCCATGCTGACGAGGTTCATCGCCCAGGGCGCTCCGGCCAGAACTCCTTGATATTCCGGACGCTCCAGGGCATCGGGCTGATAGGTGCCCAGGATTCCGGCGACCAGCAAGGCAATGATCAAAACGGTCGTTAAGATCCCATAGCCGAACATCCGGTCCGGCGGAAAGACTCTCATCATGAGCAGCGCAACCAAGCCGCCACAGATCCCGAAGAGCAGAACGTTGCCGAAGAGCGTAAAAATGGCTTTGCTGACTTCTTTTTGAAAGGTAGGCAACCATTGCTCCTGCGGCGGAATCGAGTCCAACTGTTTCTCCAGTTTGGCCAGGTCGATCTGGTTCAAAGTGATCACCAGCTGCAGGGGAAAGTGATGCGATTTCAGGAATAGCTGCCCTACGGGAGGAATGCTGATCCGCGTTCCGCCCTGCCAATCCCAGCGCGTTTGGAGATTGAACGAGAAGGAGTAGTAATTGAAAGACACTTGTGCAAAAAGTTGCACAAAGACTAAGCTCATGATTACGACCAAGAGCAAAATAGCCAATTTTTTGATCCAGGCCGGTTTGATGGCGCTCGTAGGGTTTAAACTGAGTTTCGTTGGAAACTTCATTGGCCACGGCCTCCAGTTCTATTCGATAGTTTACCGCTACCGATGCTTCCCATTATAACATATCGCCACATCGTGGTTTTTAGTGACTATTCGCCTGGAAAGGAATATTATACCTCGGCTCTCAATATAAATGTACAAATCCTCAAAGAGGTGATGATGATGCCAAAGTGTGGTGAATGTGGCGCGTTCTTCGAGGGTGACGGTTGGACCTGTCCGATCTGCGGCACCACCGTAACTGCCGGGACCACCGACAGGATTCGCTCCGAACAGTCCGAGATGGCCCGGATCGACGCCCAAAGGGTAGCCTCGCTTGGTAAAGATACCATCGCCACGAAGGCAAGCGAAGCGTCGTTCCCGCAGACGGACGCCGGTGGGCCGGAGAATGCGGCGGACCGGGCGATGGAGTTCGAAATGCAGTTGGAAGTGGGGTCAGCCTCTGAAACGGGTTCAAGGGAAGGGTCAGCCGCCGCGGAACGGGGATTCGATGAAGTCCCCGGGCATCTGGGCAAGGGCTTGATCAAGCCGCAGGTCAAAGCGCTTGAACCGGACGGATACCATTTCCGGTATGACGAGCCCAAACTGAATTTCGTCAAAACCGATTACCTGCAGGAGAAGACGGCCGAATTTCGGGTGAGCGGCGAGGATATGGAAAAACTGAAGGAAATAAAGGCCCTCGAAACGGACCAGTCGTCCGTTCCATCTCCTGAAGACACCGAGGTCAAGGAGACTGGCCCGGAGCTTTCGGAAACACCGGGATCTGGCGGGGCGGGTGCGGTGTCGGCTACTGAGATGCAAGATAACGTGGGGGAAACGGAGCTTCCGATTGCCCCCGGGACTGTAACCCCGGAATCGGGTTCTCAAAGCGAGGCGGAGAACATTGGGGAGACTGAAGCTGAGACAATTTCAGCGGAGAACGCCGAAGCTGTCACGCCGGATCTGACCCCAGCGGCAGAGGGAGAGCTGGGCCCGGCGGAGAATGAGATATTACCCGAACCGGAGCTGGTCGTGGAGCCGGAAGCGGAGACACTGTGGACCGGAGTTCGCACCCGTTACGGGTTCGCTTCAAAGGACGGATACCGGATCACCAACCGGGAGATCCGGGCGTTGGGTTCCTACGGCCAGACTCTTGACACGGTCGAAATCAGCGCGGTCACAGCGGTTCGCGCGGAACGGCCGTTTCCGGGACGCCTCTTCGGAGTGGGGGATGTACAAATCTATACCCGAAATGCGGTAACGCCGGTCCTGACCCTGAAAAGTGTGAAAGAACCGGCCAAGGTCCAGCGTCTGCTGGAGGAGTTGATCAGAGTCCGTTAGTCAAAGCACAAGTTCAACCGGCCATAAGGCCGGTTTTTAACTGGGTCTCTGGATTGAGTTTGTCAAAACCGGCTTTATCTGTTATGATAGTTCTTGTTATGACATCGGAAGCCGATTTTAGCGGAATGCGGATCTCCGTGATGGTTTCCGGGCGAGGAGATGCCTATGGCCGAACCAGTCGTTTTGGTAAGCGCTTGTTTATTGGGGATACCCTGCCGTTATGATGGCGGAAGCAAATTGGTTTCCGGTATTCGTGCTCAATTGGCAGGTTGCCGTATCGTTCCGTTTTGTCCGGAGGTTTTGGGAGGATTGGAAACGCCGCGTCCAGCGGCGGAGATCACCGGAGGCGATGGCGCCGCCGTACTGGACGGCGCGGCCTCGGTCCGCAACCGGGCCGGTTTGGATGTGACCGGCGAATTTATACGGGGCGCCGAAGCGGTTTTGGACCTGGTTCGAGCGAACCAACCGGCCAGCGTCATCTTGAAGGCCAAGAGCCCGTCATGCGGCGTGGGAAGGATCTACGACGGCAGCTTCACCGGCCGGCTCCGCGACGGCGACGGCGTGACCGTAGCGTTATTGCGCCGCTCAACCGCAATCCGGTTCTATACCGAGGAGGATTTTCCGATCCAAGACTTGGATGAAAAAAACGCTTGACGATTAAGCTATATAAGTGGTAAAATAATTTGTGCATGAGACGCGGGAGTAGCTCAGTTGGTAGAGCGTCAGCCTTCCAAGCTGAATGTCGCGGGTTCGAGCCCCGTTTCCCGCTCCAAAAGAGATTGAGGGCTTTCAAGGAAACTTGAGAGCCTTTTATTTGGATAAATTTTTCTTGCCAATGATTCGTCTTTCCAATGATTGAACGGGAAATCAGGATATGCTATAATTATATTCTAAATCATGCGCCTGTAGCTCAGGGGATAGAGCAACGGACTTCTAATCCGTTGGCCGTAGGTTCGATTCCTACCAGGCGCACCAGCTAAGCTAAATCAAGGTTCGGCTAACAGGCCGAGCTTTTTTTATGGGAATTTTATGGAATCTTTAAAATGCGCGTCATTACTGGACGTATAAAACCGGGTTTTAGCCCGGTTTTTTCTTTAACTTTTCTTGCCGGTATGAAGCGCATTTAGCAGATCCGGTAATTGCGTTTATAGTCGGTATTGTTAATTTCATTCAGGGATAAAGCAACTTTATCGGCTGATAAAACTTTTTGTTCGACCTTTTCCTGCCTTGGGCCGTCGGCAAACATAGCCGGATTCTCCTTAAGAACCTTCCACTTTACTGCCTTCCCCAGAGCCGCCCGGAGCGTCCTGGGAGTCTTGCGGCGGCAAATTTTGAGACGTTTTCCCCAATCCTCTCCTAAATAGAAGGTGTTCAAATGAATAGGTGTCGATTTGTTTAGCTGTATGTCTCCAATACCCTTAAATCCTCGGTTATTCTGCAACCAATAACATTATTCGATCCTTGCTCGGCCGGGAAAACTCACTCTCGTACAGCAATTTTATTTTTGGTTTTGGTTACACCCACATCCTGGACACCAAGATTGGACTATTGGATATTTTTTCTCACCATCCTTTATCAATTCATATTCCTTTTTCGTGACACAAAGCGATTTATCAATGAATAAATTGCATCTTAAGGTGGAAAGGAAGTGGGATTATGCCGTGTTTTCAAGCTTATTTTGATGGCTCTGGGATTACAGGTATCGTAGGGTTTAATCATGTTGCAATCAATGATGGTTCTTTTATTCTTGACCCTTTTAACCTAGCGGATATTACCGTAAATGAAGCTGGAATATATTTGGCGATTTTTAATTTATACTTAGATGCAAATTTAGCCGAAGGGTCTGCCTTCTCAATAACCATTAATGGTGTCGAGCAAGCAAATACTGTTTTTGGAGTAGAAAAAAATATCGGAGATACTTCTCCTTATCGACTCACAGGGGAGGCGCTGCTCGCGATTAATAGTGGAGATGTGTTGCGTTTGGTTAATACCGGTGTTTCAGAGCAGAGGCTTCTGAATATTGCGGATGGAAGGCTGGTGATAGCTGCTTCGCTTATACTTACTAAAGTATGTGAATAAACACAATTATAGTAGTATAACTAAAAATGATACTTTCAAGAATTGATGGTGGAGACGGGGGAGTCGAACCCCCGTCCGAAAGACTCTTTGCTGCCAGTTATCCTGACCTCAATTTCATCCCCGAAAACTAAACTTTCCAGCACCTTCAGTCGTCCATAAAACTTCTTCCCGGACGAGCAATCTTTTTCGTTCTAAAACGTTGATTACACCTTCCAAGAATGGTGAAAGGAAATCATAGAAGTCCGATTGGGTTGTAAGCGAGGGCTGCTCATTGAAAAACTGGAGATAAAGCGAGTTAAAAATTTGCTGGCTACGTCCGCCAAGCATTTTAACCGGGTTATAAAAGTAGTATGGTAGGAACCCTGAGAGATCCAAAACCGGTATGGGCTCAGAAACCCAGAAAACAACTGAAACCAAGACAAGACTGAAATCTCACTCCAAACCAGTACCGGGAGACATAAAAAGCGGCGGTCCTTGAAACGAAGGGTCGCCTTTGCTATAAGGGTAACTGTTCCAACTGCGGAGCGGCGCCGGTTGAATTCGACGTTGACCGATCAGCTGATGGCAATTGCCGCCGGTTGAAATATGAAGGTAATCAAAGATTTGCGGTCCGCAGCGCGGCACGATAGAACCACCGTCATTTTGAGGAATGGCACTAAAAAAGTCGTCTATCAAAAATAATAGACGACTTTATCAGCGATAGATGGTTACTTTATTTAATGCATATTTCGTTAGAATGTTTAGTTCCAGCCAACGAGAGCGAAGATTATGATAATGATTATAAAGAACCATATTATCCACCAGCCGCCGCCATCAAACCCTTTAGCTTCAGGCAAAATTAATACACCTCCTTTTTTAGAAGCCATGTGATAAAGTCTTTCGAAACGGAAATCAGCTTGCAAAAAGATTTAAAAACGACTTTATCCCTTGCTTCTCTGAGCTTTTGTGTTCACCCTGTCCTTCGGACAGGGTTTATCACAACGCTTTTAGAGGTAATATACTTTATGAAGTAAATGATTATTTGGAAATATTCCAATTGGTATTTTTATACGTGAAAATTGCATTTTGGGAATTTGAGGCTAATATTTTGTTTCTGGGATAATTATAGTTTTTTCTTTGGCAAAAAGATCTATAATGGGCTAATCGAAATTTAGAAGCTATTTCCACGGGGTTTATACCGGTTACCGGTGGTAAAACGATCACCGGGCATAGGGCTGAACTGGCAGCCTAGAAGGTGGGCTATGTGTCATTTATACGCTCCTTTGATATAGCATGTAGCATGTTCAAAGCTACGAAATGAAGAAGAGCAACGGCTGGGCAACTTTTGCCGATGGTCGGAAAGTAACCGGACCATTGATATGATTTCATAAGCTAAAATTTCCACTCCATCGCTAAGGGGACGTATTTTAAGAAAGATCAATAAAAACCTTTATTCCTTCTATTCCTCCGAAAATGGGGGCCTGCTATGCATAAGGAAAAGTATTTAAAATAATAGTTGTATATTACAACAGTATTATGATACAATCAACTTGGGAGGAATATCCATGGATAATCAAACCGACGCCAAAATCTTTCGCGAGCTCGTTCGGCGCTTAGAGAGAAAGTTAGGCCTGCTGGATGAGCTCGAGGCATCTTGCTGCGGCATAAGCTTTGCCCAGTGCCATGCGATGGTAGAGATCGGCCGGGCCGGAAGCATCTCCTTGAACGACCTGGCCGACATTTTAACGCTCGATAAGAGCACTATGAGTCGAACCATCAACAATCTGGTGGCCAATGACTTGGTCAGCCGGGAGATTGACCCCGGGGATCGCCGCTATGTTGCGATTCAGCTGACCGAGTCCGGACAGAAGGCATTTCAAACCATTGAAAGGGGCATGGCGGAATTCTTCGCGAATGTCTATCAATCCATCCCGGAAAGTAAGCGGGAGCAGGTCCTGGACAGCTTAGAGATACTGCTTGCGGCATTGGCGGAAAACGATTGTTGCAAAAATTTAGGTTAGGAGGAATGGGCATGAGTTTTGAGGTTCGCCAAAAAGTAAAAGAACATTATGGAAATATTGCGGCCAAAGTGAATCAGAATCAGGGCGCGGGTTGCGGTTGCGGGAGCGGCTCATGTTGCGAAATACTGGATGATCCGATGTCCATTTATGATGCCGAATATCTGAAAAACTTGCCGAAAGCGGCCATCCAAGCCTCATTGGGCTGCGCCAATCCCTTGGTTTTCGCCGAGCTCAAGGAAGGCGAAACCATCATCGACTTGGGCAGCGGCGGCGGGATCGACGTCCTGATGGCCGCCAAATATGTCGGCCCGGCCGGTAAGGTTTTTGGCCTGGATATGACCGATGAGATGCTGGCCTTGGCCAATCGGAATAAAGAACGGATGGGCGTTACCAATGTCGAATTTCTCAAAGGGTATATTGAAGAGATCCCGTTGCCGGATAAAAGTATGGATGCGGTAATTTCCAATTGTGTGATTAATCTTTCCGAAGACAAAGCACGGGTGTTCGCCGAAATTTACCGCGTTCTCAAGCCGGGCGGCCGGGTTGCCATTGCGGATATCGTGACCCTCAAAGCGATCCCGGAGCGATACCGCAAGCAAGCTGAAATGTGGGTGAGTTGCCTAGCCGGAACATTGACAGTCGATAAATACCAAGCGATCATGACCAAAGTGGGGTTCCAAAAAATCGAGATTACTCCA
This sequence comes from Hydrogenispora ethanolica, assembly GCF_004340685.1. Taxonomy (NCBI): domain Bacteria; kingdom Bacillati; phylum Bacillota; genus Hydrogenispora; species Hydrogenispora ethanolica. The sequence goes on from NZ_SLUN01000015.1 coordinate 116,448, forward strand.
GTACATATTTACACGAAGTCCGTTATGGAATCGCTCCTGGAAGAGAACCCTCAACTCCGTCAGGGTGGCGAAACTATCGACTTGGCAGTGATCGACGGAGCTTTTGCCGGAGCGCAGATCAAAGCGTGGAAAGAGGGTGAGTGAATGGCTGCATTTCATTGGTCGGTACTGGCGTTACTTGGTGTTGCGGTCGGAATTTATCCACGTACCGAGAGCCCAGCCAAGAAAGCAATGGATGAATATTGCAAGCTTGAATGCAAGGGTTGGCGCAAGGAGATAAGCTGAGGGGGGATAAGCTCATGGGGAGCAAGGAATACTTTGACGGGGTGGCCCGGAAATGGGATGCTATGCGGCAGGGCTTCTTTTCGGAAGCGGTTCGTGAGAAAGCTTATCAGACGGCGGGGATCGTTCCCGGCAAATTGGCGGCCGATCTGGGAGCCGGAACCGGTTTTATCACCGCGGGACTGATTGACAAAGGGATTGCGGTTATCGCCATGGATCAATCCGAGGAGATGCTGGCAATCATCAAGGAACGATACGGTCCTTCCGGTTTGGTGGACGTTCAAACCGGCGGAGCCGAACGGCTGCCTATTCCCGATCAGACAGTGGATTATACTTTCGCCAACATGTATCTCCATCATGTGGAGGATCCGCCAGCCGCCATTGGCGAGATGGCCCGGATCTTAAAACCCGGTGGAAAACTGGTCATTACCGACCTCGATGAGCATGATTTTACATTCTTACAAACCGAACAGCACGACCGCTGGCTGGGTTTTAAACGGGATGACTTAAGACAGTGGTTCGCCGGAGCCGGACTGAAAAATGTCCTGGTCGACTGCGTTGGCCAAAACTGTTGCGCCGCGTCCGAAGGCAATTGCAACGAGCAAGCTTCCATCAGTATTTTTGTGGCATCCGGGGAGAAGTAGCATTTCACATAAGGTGAGCCGGCAGGATGTATCGAGCATCTTGCCGGCTATTTTTTTATTCAAAAAATATTTCTCCAAGGGGTTTACTTTTTCGTCAAAGAGAGCATATAATATTCGTATAATCGTTTAGGCGAATATAAGAATATAACGGATGGGTGAAAAAACATGGAGAAAATACTCGACGTATTTAAAGCACTGTCCGATGAAACGCGATTGCGGATCCTCAACCTGCTGTACGAACAAGAGCTATGCGTCTGCGACATTATGGAAACATTGCAAATATCGCAGTCCAAGGCTTCCCGGCATCTAATCTATTTAAAAAATGCCGGGCTGGCCACTGATCGTAAACAGGCTCAGTGGGCTTTTTATTCAATCACCAAAGATGAAAAAATGAAATTCATCGATAGCTTGGTCTATGATAATTTACGGCAATTGGAAGCATGCCGGAAAGACTTGGAAAATTTGCACGAGTGGTTGAAACACAAGGAATATCCTTGTGAGTGAAAATTAAAATTTAAGGAGCGATTGAAGATGGCAAAAATGATTATTTTCGATCCGGCGATGTGTTGTGCAACGGGTGTATGCGGACCCTCCATCGATCCGGAACTATTACGGGTTTCCACAGTTATCAATAATTTGACCAAAAACGGCATTGCCGTCGAAAGGCATAACCTTACCAACAACCCGCAGATATTTGTCGAGAATCAAACCGTCAATCAGCTGCTGAAAGAGGGGGTTGAGGTTTTGCCGGTAACGATGGTGGACGGTAAGGTTGTGAAGACCAAAGCTTATCCCACCAATGAGGAGTTCGCCGAATTCTTGAATATTCCCGAGGATTATTTAAATAGCACAACTGAACCCGAATCGAAGGGCTGTTGTTGTGAAGGCGGTTGCTGTTAAAATCTTATGAGGTGAACGGGATTGTATCAACCATTTGATCCAAAAGAAATGAAACTGACCAAAAACTTGTTTTTTACCGGCAAAGGCGGTATCGGGAAAACATCGGCCGCGTGTGCCACTGCGGTGGCTCTGGCGGATGAAGGGAAAAAGATTTTACTGGTTAGTACCGATCCTGCTTCCAATCTACAGGACGTGTTTCATACCGAGTTGGATAACAAGGGTGTTGCGATCAAGGATGTGCCGAACTTGATTGTGGCTAACCTTGATCCGGAAAAAGCCGCCGCGGAATACCGCGAGCGTATCGTCGGACCCTATCGGGGGAAACTGCCGGATGTAGTGATTACGAATATGGAAGAGCAGCTTTCCGGCTCATGCACCGTTGAGATCGCCGCTTTTAATGAGTTCTCCAACCTGTTAACCGACGCAAAAGCGCAGGCCGAATACGACCATATTATTTTCGATACCGCGCCGACTGGGCACACCCTTAGAATGTTGCAACTGCCTTCCGCCTGGAGCAATTTTATCAGCGAAAGTACCCATGGGGCCTCTTGCCTGGGCCAATTATCCGGGCTTGAGAGCCATAGAGAAATGTATCAACAAGCCGTGACAACTTTGTCCGACGCAGAGATGACCACGCTGATTTTGGTGTCCCGGCCTGAAAACGCGCCGCTTCGGGAGGCCGACAGGGCATCCGGTGAGCTGAAAGATTTAGGGGTAACCAATCAGCTCTTGGTCATCAACGGCATCCTTCAGAAGTGCGATGATGCAGTTTCCAAAAGTCTTTTTAAAAAGCAACAAAAGGCGTTACAAAATATGCCGGCACGTTTAAAGGATTTAACAAACTATGGAATTCCGCTCAGAGCCTATAATGTGACGGGATTGGACCATATCAGGGCGTTTTTGCAAAAGGATGACGCTACGGTTTGCGATGACAATCTTCATTTGGAGCGCATTCCCAATCTGCAAGAGGTTATCGACGACCTCTATCATTCAGGCAGGAAAGTTATCTTCACGATGGGCAAAGGCGGCGTCGGGAAAACGACCGTGGCAGCCGCCATTGCTTTGGGTTTGGCTCAAAAAGGTGCCAGAGTTCACCTGACTACCACCGATCCGGCGGCGCACATTCAATTCGTTATCAAGGAAAATAGCAAAATCACTTTCAGTAAGATTGACGAACAAGCCGAACTGGCGAAATACACGGCAGCAGTGTTGGCAAAAGCGCGGGAAACCATGGGCGCGGATGATTTGGCCTATGTCGAGGAGGACCTGCGCTCGCCATGCACGCAAGAGATCGCCGTTTTCCGGGCGTTTGCCCAAATTGTTGAGAAAGCTGAAAATGAAGTCGTGGTTATCGATACGGCTCCCACCGGGCATACCCTTTTACTTTTGGATTCAACCCAGAGCTATCATCGGGAGATTCAACGTTCCCAGGGCGATATTCCGGAGTCCGTGAAGAACCTCTTGCCGCGCCTGCGGAATGTGGATGAAACCGAAGTCTTAATCATTACCCTGGCCGAAACCACCCCGGTATATGAAGCCATGAGGTTGGAGGCAGATCTAAACCGGGCCGGAATTCACAGTAAGTGGTGGATCATCAACTCTAGCCTATATGCAACCGCAACCACCAATCGGACCTTAAGGGCTAAGGCAAGCCATGAGATCGAATGGCTCAACAAGGTCGCCGAGCATTCGCAGGGCAACTTTGCGGTAATCCGGTGGCGGGCCGAAGAGATTCAAGGCGATAAGCTGATGGCGCTGTAACCGGGATTTGAAACTTTCCAATGTGTTATGACTGAGGGGGAACTTAAAATGGCTGAAAGCGTAACGAAACGGCTTTCTTTTTTGGACCGGTATCTGACGCTGTGGATTTTTGGCGCCATGTTGCTCGGCGTTTTCATGGGAGCGCTGATCCCGGGCACCGAAGATTGGATCAACCGTTTCCAGGTCGGAACGACCAATATCCCGATTGCCATCGGGTTAATCCTGATGATGTATCCGCCTCTGGCCAAAGTCAAATATGAAGAGTTGGGCGACGTGTTTCGGAATTGGAAGATCCTCGGGCTGTCCTTGGTACAAAATTGGCTGATTGGGCCAGTCCTGATGTTCCTGTTGGCTATCATCTTCTTGCGTGGTTACCCCGAATACATGGTAGGGCTCATTTTGGTGGGATTGGCGCGTTGCATTGCAATGGTCATTGTCTGGAACGATCTGGCCAAAGGGGATAACGAATACGCGGCGGGACTGGTGGCTTTCAATAGTATTTTTCAGGTCCTATTTTATAGCGTTTATGCCTGGGTGTTTATTACCATTCTGCCGCCCTTCTTTGGGCTTAAGGGAAGTGTGGTCCACATTGGAATCGGCCAGATTGCCGAGAGCGTCTTCATCTACTTGGGAATCCCATTCATCGCCGGAATGACCACTCGTTTCCTGCTGGTGCGCGCCAAAGGCAAGGAATGGTACCAAACGAAATTTATCCCCAGGATCAGTCCCATTACCTTGATCGCGTTGCTCTTTACCATCTTGGTAATGTTCAGCTTAAAGGGAGACCTGATTGTCAGGATTCCTTTGGATGTGGTTCGAATCGCAATTCCGCTGTTAATCTATTTCACACTGATGTTCCTGATGAGTTTCTGGATGAGTAAAAAAATGGGGGCGAGTTACCCGCAAACTGCCACGCTATCGTTCACCGCGGCCAGCAATAATTTTGAGTTGGCAATCGCCGTTGCGGTGGCGGTCTTCGGACTGAACTCCGGAGCGGCGTTCGCGGCGGTGATCGGCCCGTTGGTCGAGGTGCCGGTGATGATCGGACTGGTGAACGTGGCCTTGCAGCTGCAACGGAAATGGTCCGAGGGATGAATCAAATTACGACGGACGTCCGAGGGGGGAAAAGAATGAAGATCATCATTATCGGCGCGGTGGCGGCCGGTACTTCGGCGGCAGCCAAGGCCAGGCGGAACGATGAAGCCGCCGAAATCAAAATATTCGAGATGGACAGCGATATTTCCTATTCGGCCTGCGGGCTTCCTTATTTTATCGGGGCTGAGGTTGACGGCAGGGAACAGTTGACGCCACGCAATGCGGCCTTTTTTAAAAGCAAATATAACGTGGATATCTTCACCGGCCATCAAGTGTTAGCCATCCGCCCGGACGGGAAAAGCATTGCAGTGCGAAATCTGGCGACTTCCGAGGTTTTCACGGAAACCTACGATAAATTGGTGATTGCCACCGGCGCCACGCCGATTTTGCCGCCGATTGAGGGCATCGAAAAAGAGAACGTATTTGTGCTCAGAAACGTCAGGAGCGCCGACGCCATCAAAGATTATATCGACCGGTCCAAGCCGGAAAAGGCCTTGATCATCGGTTCCGGTTTCATCGGCTTGGAGATGGTGGAGAACCTGAAAACCTTGGGAATGGAAGTCACCGTGGTGGAGGCGGCGGACCATTTGATGAAGCCGCTCGATAATGACGTAGCCGTCTATTTGCGCGATATTCTGCTGCAGCACGGGGTGCGGCTATATCTCAACGATGCGGTGCTGGCCCTGGAAGGGAATGGCTGGGTGGAGCAAGCGGTGCTTCAGAGCGGGGAAACCGTGCGTACGGATATGGTCATCGTAGCCGCGGGCATCCGTCCCAATGTGGAGCTCGCTCGGGAAGCCGGCGTGAAATTGGGCGTCAGCGGAGCGATTGCGGTCAACCCGCGGCTGGAAACCAGCGTGAAAGATATCTATGCTTGCGGGGATTGCGCCGAAAGCTATTCCGTGATCACCGGCCAGGCGTTATACCGGCCGTTGGGGTCGACTGCCAATAAGATGGGCCGGATCGCCGGCGATCAAATGACCGGCGGCGATCTGGAATTCCGGGGGATCCTGGGCACCGGGATCGTGAAGATCTTTGACGCCACGGTGGCCCAGACCGGCCTTACCGAACGGGAAGCGCTCCGGAATGGCTTTCACGTGGCGGTTTGCCACAATATTAAGCCGGATAAGCCGGAGTACTTCCATGGACAAGAGATGCTGATTAAGGCGGTGGCGGACCGGGAAAGCGGCAAGCTGCTCGGGGTGCAAATCATCGGCAAGTCGGGGGTGGATAAACGGATTGATGTCTTTGCGACTGCGCTGACCTTCGGCGCCAAGGTCCAGGATCTCTTCCACCTCGACCTGGCCTATGCTCCGCCGTTTTCGACGACCAAAGATCCGGTAATGTATACCGGAATGATTCTGACCAATGATATCGAACGGGGCAGGAAGCTTATCACTCCACAAGAGCTTGCCGAGCGGGTTCGAAATAACGAAGCGATTACGGTGATTGATGCGCGGGCGTCGCAACAGTACCAACAGTCCCATCTCCCCGGAGCAATGAATCTGCCACACGAAGTTTTAAGGGATTCCCTGGATGAGCTGGATAAGGAAAAGCTGACGGTTACCTACTGCAATAAAGGCGTTACCGGGAATGCCGCGCAAAACATATTGATCAACAAGGGGTTTAAGCGGGTTTATAATTTGTCGGGGGGACATAAAAATTATTTAAAGCAATCGCAATGACTGCTGATCCAGTGGCTTGAGTTGTTGTTACAGCGTTTCTCTCGGCGGCTTAATGGATTGTTTTGCATGATTTCACCCCCTTTTCGGATAATACGATTCCCTCTACTTGAGGAGAAAAATACGATACCACCTGGATTTTTACAGGTGGTATTTTTACGCCCGAATTTCAATAGGGGTATATGTTTTGCAAACTAACGCTCTTTAAAAGCCATGTGATAAAGTCTCTTTCCAAACGATTCGACCGGCAAGAGGATTTCAAAACGACTTTATCACTTGCTTTTCTGAGCTGTTGTGAACACCCCGAGCTTCGGACAGGCTGTTCACAACGCTTTTAATGAGGCGGATGGATATTGCTGAGGTCAAATGCCTGCCCGCCAGGGGTTGAAAGGTTAAAGTAAAGTTTGGAATCCCCGGTTACACCAAAGTCTCTGTTGGAACCGGTCTGTGCTACTTTCCCCAGCGCCTTCCGGAACAATTGGTTATGCGCTTCCTCGCGGTTAAGCAGGAAATCGATTGTCTGTCTCACCCCATTGTCATTAATCTGACGGTGAAGATACTCATAGACTACCTTGGCTCGCATCTCGGCGGCGATATCGGAGAGTAGGTCAGCAACAAGATCGCCGGTCACATTGACGTAATCGGCGGTCCACGGGTGGCCGGAGGCATTGACGAGGCCGGGCGCCAGGCCGGTTAGGACATGGGTCTCGACTTCGCCGATGGTGGCGTTATTTGCTTGAAGGTTCGATCCGTTAAGCTGCGTGATTAGCATGGAGACCATCTCCATATGGGAAAGTTCCTCGGCGCCAATATCCAGCATCATATCCCGGATCTCGGGATCCACGACCCGAAAACTTTGGGAGATATATTGCATGGCGGCTTTTAGTTCGCCGTTGGCTCCTCCCAGTTGCTCTTGGAGCATCGCTGCATAATTCGGGTTCGGCCGGTCGACTTTCACTTCATGAAGCGGCTTTTTATCGTGTTGGAACATAAATAGAATTCACCCCATTCTTGTTTTTCGCTTAAATTGTTTTGCAATTTAAATAGAATTATAGAATGATATTTTGGGAAAAAGAACCTATTTTTGGATCGACTGCAATGAAAAGGGCGACTTCTCCAAGCTTAAATCCATAAACAAGTGGTTTTGGGCCATGTACGATGCCTTTAGCACAGGTCTGCTAGGCCGGTACCCCCGCCGCAAGGGGCGAATGCCCCCTTGACCCCCCACCCGCTCCTCCGAGTCGCGGGTCCCTCATGGAAGGAATTGCCGTCCGTGGCGGCGTTGCTTGGGGACGCTGCGACGGCGACGTCAGGCGATACGTCCCTGTATCGATGCCGCGCATCCGGCATCGTGCCGGAATATGAGCGAGATCCATTGCAGGACGAGTCATTCGTTTAAATAAGTGGAGAAACTGTCTGTCTATCCAACAAATCCTGACGAATCCTGGTCCCGACAATGGGGTCGGGTTCGATCCGAAATGGGATGACGTTCATCGAAGCTTCCCGGAACCTTGGGGAAGCTTCCCGAAGATTTGTCGATGCTTCCCGGAGGATTCGTCCTCTTTCCCGAAGGTTTGGGGAAGCATCCCGAGGCTTTGGTCCTTTATCCCGGAACCTCGGGGATAGTTCCCGAAGGCTCCGGGATGCTAGGATGATCCTTGGGGAAGAAAGGATCAGAAGATCCTATGAAAGGATCATGGGATCCCTTACAAGGATGAAGACCATCCCTGATATGGAAGTGCCACGTCAAGCAAAATTTTTAAAAACCTAAAAAAGTTCGAACCAAACCAAGAGAACCTTGATAAAGATCCTCAAACTCAA